>JAJZQE010000033.1 GCA_021847685.1 bacterium
AGCTTGAAAAACTGCGCGGTATGCAAATTGGTACTGTCGTTTCACTGACTGGCCAAGTTGTCGCTGACGAGCGTGCCCCTGGTGGCGCCGAACTCCATGACGTTCAAGTTCAAGTTGATGTGCCGGTTGTGGACGAGCCACCAATCGAAATTGACAAGCCACTTAGCCATCAGCCAGAAAACCTTGACACCTTATTCAACAACCGAGTTATTGGCCTGCGTAATCCGCAAGAGGCCAGTATCTTCAAGATTCAGGCCGGTATCAAAGAGGCAGTTCGCCAATATCTTCACAGCCAAGAATTTACTGAATTTAACTCACCAAAACTTTTACCGCAAGCGACTGAAGGTGGTGCGGAAGTCTTTAAGTTGGATTATTTTGGCAAAGAAGCAACTTTGGCGCAAAGTGCTCAGTTTTATAAGCAAATGATGGTTGGTGTTTTTGAGCGTGCCTACGAAATTAACCCAACGTACCGTGCCGAACTTTCTGCCACCACCCGCCACATGACCGAATTTTTACACATTGATGCCGAAATTGGCTTTATCGATTTTCAAGGCTTACTCGCTGTGGTTGATGGCCTTTTGCACTCGGTTGCAAAAAGTATTTGGGAAACGAATGGTGCGGACCTCACGAAGCTGAACGCGACCCCAGTTAAACTGGCCGACAGTATTCCACAACTAGCCCTAGCCAAGGTGCACGAACTTTATAGTCAGGCCACGGGTGAAAATAGTATAGGCGAAAAAGACATGCGGCCTGACGAAGAACGATGGGTTTGTGAATATGCCAAGAAAAATCTGGGCAGTGAAGCCGTCTTTATTACAGAGTGGCCAGCTGATGAGATGAAATTTTACCACCGCACATCTGAAACTGATCCAACCATTGCTGAACGCGCCGACCTTATCTTTAGGGGTGTCGAAATTGCCACAATTAGCATGCGCGAAAATCGCTACGACGTTTTGGTCAAGCAGCTAAAAGAGATTGCCGGTGGCAACCCTGACGCTGATGGCTTCCGTTATTACCTGCAAGCTTTCCGTTATGGACTGCCACCTCACGGTGGTTTTGGCATGGGTCTCGAGCGTTTAACGCAAAAGATTATTGGCCTGGCTAATGTCAAAGAAGCCTCACTATTCCCACGCGACATTAATCGTCTAACGCCATAAGCCGATTCACAGCTAGTTCGCAGTATAATCGCCTTATAACTAAATAATCGGAATAGTTTAATGTCACAACAGAATAAAGCGAAAATTGTCGGTTTAGTTGTCGTTGCTTTACTCGCAACAGGCGCTACTACTGGCGTGGTGCTAATCAACAATAAACATAACGGCAGTAGTTCACTGAGCGGTATTACTAGTAGTCTTTCGACACTTTCAACAACGTCAACCATTCCAAGTCATTCCACCTCAATCTACAAAAACGGTAACTATACGGCTTGGGGTAGTTTTGATACGCCTGATGGCACCGAGCAGATTGGCGTAACGGTTCAGCTAAGTAACAATAATATTACCTCGGTATCAGTTGATGACTCGTCGATATATTCGGGCACGTCGTTTGCCTACACCGAACGTTTTATTAGTGGGCTTAATTTGGTTGTTGTTGGCAAGAACATTGATACCGTAAATGTCGGTCGAATTTCGGGCGCGTCATTGACGCCAATTGGATTTAACGCCGCCCTTGACGCAATTAAAAGCCAGGCCAAAGTTTAAGCTATGGAATTTGAGGCCATTGGCACCCACTGGTGGATTCAGCCAGGTCAAGTCAAACTTGATATGGCCCAGATAAAACACGCAATTGATAATATCGATAAGGTTTGGTCACGTTTTCGCGATGATTCAACTGTGGCGAAGATGGCGTTGATGGCTGGCGAATACAAATTATCACCGTCAGACATCAGCCTACTTAATTGGTATCATCAGCTTTACGAGGCGACTGACGGCTTGATGACGCCTTTAATTGGTCAGACATTATCAGACGCCGGCTACGATGACAAATACTCATTAAAGCCTAAAGGCCACATCACGACAACACCAGTCTGGGACGAGGTTATCGAGCTTAAAAAGACCTCGATTGTCTTAAAACACCCGGCGCTGATTGATGTTGGTGCGGCCGGTAAGGGTTATGTGGTTGATGAAGTCGCTAAGCTATTTGGTGGCGATTTTTGCATTGATGCCAGCGGTGATATTAAAGTCGGTGATACTAAAATAGACATTGGCCTAGAGGATCCGCGCGATCCAACCAAACTAATCGGCCTAGCAACAGTCAAAAATGCCGCTATTTGTGGCTCGGCAACTAATCGGCGAGCTTGGCGTAATTGGCATCATATCATTAACCCCAAGACGTCAAAACCGGTCGACAATATTACGGCGACATGGGTGATTTGCGATAGTGCGATGCAGGCTGACGGCTTGGCGACGGCCTTGTTTTTTGTCACACCTGATAAACTGCAGCACTTGGCTAGTTTTAAATATTGCATCATGTATAGTGACGGTAGTCTGAAGTTTACGGACGATGGAACAATAAAAATTTTTACGGAGAAACAATAGGTGCGACGGTTAATCGAACAATTTATAGATAGCATCACTATGTACCGGGCTGTGCTGTACGGTTTGTATTTGATGGTGGCGACGGCTTTGGGGTTGAGTCTGTTTAATCAACTAAGCTTTACTATCGGTAGCCTAATTGTTACGCTGATAATTTTGTTGGTAGTATCATACGCGGTGAATCGCTTATTTGCCTGGACTTTTTCGGTTCCGTATAATCCTGAATCGTGGCAAATTACAGCCTTAATTATCTTCTTTTTGATATTTCCGCAAAGTGACTCTAAGGGCTATTGGTACGTGGCGATTATTGCGGCGATTGCGATGGCCTCCAAATACCTATTGGCGATTCGCGGGCGGCACATCTTTAATCCAGCGGCCGTAGCGGTTGCTATCGGTGGTCTACTAGGCATTCTTGGGGCGACCTGGTGGATTGGCACCTTATATTTACTGCCAGTCGTTGTAATAGTTGGCTTCTTGATAACCTGGAAACTGCGCCATTTTTGGATGGTGGGGCTTTATATGTTTGTCAGTTTAGTCATGGCGGCGGTCTTGGCGAAAGTCGGCGGTCACGATGTCGGCGAGGCTGTGAAGGGTGCAGTGACCTCTGGTCCGATGGTTTTTGCCGCTACGATTATGTTGACCGAGCCGTTAACTTCACCAACCACCAAACGGGCTCAGATGTTTTTTGGAGTAATGGTCGGGGCGCTCACTGGTGGTCATTTGGGCTGGATTTCTAAGCCTGATGTAGCGCTTTTGGTCGGCAACGTTTACGCCTTTATGTTAGGAGCTCGTCGTTCAATCACTCTAACCTACGCCGGCACTCGTGAACTAGCGCCGACAATTCATGAATTTCTGTTTAAACCAACGCATAAATTAAAGTTTAAACCTGGTCAATATATCGAATTAACTCTGCCGCACGCTCATGCCGATGATAGGGGGGTGCGTCGGGCCTTTTCGATTGCGTCGCGTCCCGGTGCTGAATATTTACGGCTTGGCTTGGTGGTACCAGAGGCCGGACACAGTACATTTAAGCAAGCCCTAGTTAATTTAGAACCCGGCACGATAGTCAAGGCTACGCAAATTGGGGGAAGTTTTACTTTGCCGAGTCGTCAGCGTAAGTCGATTGTACTGATAGCTGGGGGGATTGGTATTACGCCGTTTCGTGCCATGTTGGATGACCTGATTGAAAAGGGCGAAAAACGCCAGATTACCTTATTTTATGCCGTTCGTCGTCAAGAACTGGCGGTTTATAGGGATATTATTAGTCAGGCAATCCGCACGATTGGCCTCGACGTTGTTGTTGTCGCGTCGGAACCTGCGGCCGGCTGGACAGGCGAGACTGGGCGCTTAACTGTCGAGATGATGGCTAAATACACCCCTGATTTAGCCGAAAGCAAGATTTATATCTCGGGGCCTAACGCCATGGTTCAGGATATTCAGCGTGACCTGCGCCGTTATTCGATTAGCGCAAGAAATATCGTGACCGACTACTTTACAGGCTATTAATCGCTTAGTAGCTGATTCTAAAAGCATAAATGTTATACTAAAAGTCATGCAAGATAATCCATATAACGAAGTGCCGCTAGTCCAAGAAGCACCAATCGTTGCTAATCCTCAGGCTATCCAACCAGTGCCGCCCGTCGTTGCGGCTGAAGCTGCTGCAGAAGGTAAGCCATTTTTAGCTGTTTTCTTTTTGAGCTTTATGTGGGGTGTTTTTGGGGTTGATCGCTTTTATCTGGGCAAGATTTGGACGGGTATTTTAAAGTTTCTAACTTTTGGCGGTTTTGGCATCTGGGCAATGCTTGATATGTCGCAGATTATGTCTGGTGTGATGCGCGACAAGCAGGGCCGCGAGATGGTTGACTATCAAAGGTATAAAAAGCTAGCCTCGAGGATCATGACGGTCTTTGTCGTCGTCGTGATTATCTCCGTTGTCTTAGTTGGCGTCGCCCTGTACTACGCCATCTATAGCGTAGTAACTAATCTAATGCAAAGTGGCAATCTTAATAATCTGGTCCCAGGTGGTCTACAAATGCCGAATATCAATCAGTTGTTAGGCCGATAGCCGGTTCTAGATTGACCAAAAACCTGCTTCGTAAGATAATGGGGTGACATGACAAAAGCAAAAGCAGTGGTTATTATCCTTGGCGCCATTATCCTTGGCTGTACGGCGACGATTAGTGTTGCTTTGGCGCAAAGCGCGCCAATGACCGATGCGCAGATTACTCAAATCAAGACCAGCTGTCTGAGTGTCAAGGATACGCTGGCTCAGTTGCACGCTAATGACGCCCTGCTTAGGGTGAATCGTGGCCAAATGTATGAGTCAATGGCTACAAAATTAATGACTCGTTTTAACAATCGAGTCGACAGTAACCATCTTAACTCTAAATATCTAGTTGCGGTGACGCAGGACTACAGGGCTGCACTGACGATTTTTAGAACTGATTATCAAATTTATGAAGAGAGCTTGTCATCGGCGCTTAAAATTGATTGCACCAAAGAACCAGTTTCATTTTACGACGCCGTCGCCGATGCTCGCACCAAGCGTGCACAGGTACATAGCGATGTTATTAAACTTCACCAGTATATCGACCAATATAAAACCGCCTTTGACGAGTTTGTGACGGGATTGATGAACTTTACGGGGAGTGGTAACTAATGGATGAAAATATTAAAACCGAAGTGTTAGAGGCTGTTCAGCCCGTTTTATCTTTCTGGGCTCAGCGGCGTTACCTACTATTAATTGCGATTAGTGTTGCCATTGCTATGTTCTTAGTCAGTGTTAGTATGGCGCTATATAACAGTAGTGGTGCCGCCCAGCTTGATTTAAGTCGTCCAGGTTACAGCGCTGTTACGAGCCAGGCAATCAAGAATGATAGCAATTTTGCCAATTATCCCGACACCGGTACGCTCGACAAGGCTTCAATTGACGAATTTAGAGCTCTTTACGATGCTCAGGCCGCGAAGGCGAAGGCTGTTGACGCCTTTAGCGGTGATCCGCTAAGTCCAACTGCCCTCGAAATTAGTGCGCCAGCTACGGCTGGACCCGCTCATTAATTAACTATTTTGTTTAGAAATATTAGTGCGTAGCCAGCCATCGATAGCCCCGGCGCCCATACCGATAACTAATTTACCATCGGCGCGCGCTTGCTGAATAATCGTCCAAAGTTCATTATTAAAGTCGACAATATGAACAGCCGATTTGTTGGTGATATGCCTGATCAAGTCTTTTGGTTCAAGAATTGGTAGTTTTGGATCTTCACGTGACAGGTAGGTCGGCAGCCAATAAATAGCTTCAGCTTGTTCAAATTGGTCGGTGTATTGATTACGCAGTTCATGCTGTCGAATATTTTGGTGCGGTTGATAAACCAACACAACATGGTCGGATTTTTCGCGGGCTAATTGCAAAGTGGCGGCGATTTCGGCGGGGTGGTGGCCATAATCACTATAAAGATTGTCGGCCAACTTTTCAAAACGGCGATCGGTGCCTGGAAAACTTGATAATATTTCGGTTGTATCTTGAGTGATGCCAAGTCGGTTTAGCGCGATTTGGACTAGGGTAGCATTTCGTCGGTTGTGCTCACCATCAAGCTTAATGTTTTCGTTAACCTGCAAAGGCTCAATTAGACTGACTTGATTTTGATCATAGAAAATCTCGGCATGCTGATCGTCCCAGGCGAAAACTTGATTGCTTTGCTTGGCAAATTGACTAAAGGCCTCTAAGTATTCTTCGCTTGTTGGATAAGTATCGGGATGGTCATAATCGATCGAGGTGATAATCGATAAATATGGTTTAAAGTGTAGGAAATTGCGATCAAACTCGTCGCATTCATAGATGAAAAAGCGACTGGCTGGATCAAACTGGCCGCTTGGCCCAAAACTAATTGTTGTGCCAATTGAATAGCTTAGCGGCACGCCCAGTTGCTGCAAGGTCCAAATTAGCATGCCAGTGGTGGTAGTTTTACCGTGCGTGCCAGCTACGGCGATTAATTGCAGTTTTTTCTCATCAATAATATGGGCCAGCAATTCATCGCGCTTGGCAATCTTGATGCCTAACTTTTTAGCCATAACCAGCTCTGGATGGTTGGCCGGTAGGGCAGCGGTATAAATTAGCCAGTCGATTGGCCGTTTGGCGTGACAGGCTTGCAAAAACTCACCGTCTTGGTCACCGATATGTATCTCGATGCCAAGTGTCATTAAATTATCGGTCATGAG
>JAJZQE010000034.1 GCA_021847685.1 bacterium
GAAGCTACGAACAAATAAATCGTAATTGTAAAGCACCGAAATAGCAAAGGCCATTAATATGATACCGGCCGCAAATGGCAGCAGCAGACCAATTGGATGGCGACTAATCGTTGTTACGACATACTCATCGTCTTGTAAGTTGAGATTTGGATAATATCGCTTGGACGTATCGTGCTTTAATTTAGTTTCAAGACTAATCTCTGAACTAGTCGCCACAGGACGAAGGGTAGGTTGCGATTGCGCCTGTACCTCCACTGGATGCGCATATAGCGGCTGGCCATTAGCGTCATAGGCTACTGGCTTGTCGTATTGTTCAGGCGTCGAATCATTATTCATTATAATGATATTATATCAATATTTAAGCAATCTCGCTGATAGTTCTGCCTAGATGAGCATAGCCTTTCGCCGTAACTCGTCGGCCGCGTGGCGTTCTTTCGATAAAACCGATCTGCAAAAGATATGGCTCGTAGAAGTCTTCAATTGTTGTGGCTTCGTCACCCGTAAGAGCGGCGATGGTGTTTAGGCCGACTGGATTGCCGCCGTAATTATCAATCATACTTCCTAGCAGGTTACGATCGCCCGGATCCAACCCGACCTCGTCTACCTCAAGTAGCGCCAATGCTGCATGTGTAATCTGCGTGTCGATAATACCGTCGCCATTAATATCAGCGTAGTCCCGAACCCGTTTTAATAGTCGGTTGGCGATACGCGGTGTTAAACGAGCCCTGGTTGATAGTATTTGGGCGGCTTCGGGCTTAATATCACAGTTCAAAATTCGTGCCGCACGGCTAATAATTTTAGAGATTTCATCTGGAGTGTAAAATTCTAAGCGATGCATCAAACCAAAACGATCACGAAGCGGTGCCGATAGGGCGCCGGTCTTGGTTGTCGCCCCAATCACTGTAAACTTCGGCAGATCCAAGCGAACGCTACGCGCCGCCGGGCCTTTGCCGATCATAATATCAAGTTTAAAATCTTCCATGGCGCTATAAAGCACCTCTTCGACGGTCCGACCAAGGCGATGAATCTCGTCAATAAATAAGATATCACCATCATTTAAGTTAGTTAAAATGCTCGCCAGATCACCCGCCCGTTCAATTGCCGGGCCAGCCGTTATCCGAATATTAGCACCCATCTCATTAGCAATCACGCTTGCCATCGTGGTTTTACCCAGTCCCGGGGGGCCGTACAGCAAAATGTGATCAATCGGCTCACCACGCTTTTTAGCGGCGTCAATCGCTAATTTGAGATTTTTCTTTAATCGATCTTGGCCAACATACGCGGCAAAACTATTCGGTCGCAGGCTTGACTCAATTTGACGCTCATCCGCATCTTCATAATGTAAACTCGTATCAATAATGCGCTCAATCGCCATTATATCGCCCCTCGAAGCGCCTGTGTAACACGGCTGGCCGTCGGCAAATCAATTGGTACCGATTCAAGCGCCCGACTGGCATCAGCCAAGCTGTAACCGAGTGCAATCAGCGCCTCTAAAGCTTCATCATTAATCGGCTGGTTGATATTCGAGGAATTACGCGTAATCTGGACCGCTAATCCGACCTTGTCAGATAAATCAACCACGACGCGTTCGGCGATACGCTTACCAACACCACTGGCTTTTGTAATATAGTCACTGTCGCTATTAGCGATAGCGTTACGAACTTGTTCACTATCACCTAGCGATAAGATCGATAAAGCTGCCTTTGGACCAACCCCCTGAACGGTAATCAAAAGTTCAAACATCTTCTTGGCGGCCAAGCTACTAAAGCCAAATAATTCCTGCGACTGTTCGCGAATATGGTGATAGGTGTGAAGTTTAATTTGCTCACCCAGCATCGAGGCATCAAAGTCGCCCCTAGCGACCTGCACTTCGTAACCGACGCCATTAACATCAACAATTACGGTACTATTAAACTTTTCGACAACCACGCCGTATACATGTGCAATCATACGTTCTATTATGTCACATTTTCTTGTTTAAGTTTGCAAAAAGGGGTAAATACTTTTATATTATCAAAGCTATTTAAGCTAGGAACCAATCGTCAGGCGACTCATCAAAGAATGTGTAATCGCCGCCGCCAAGGCATCGGCGCAGTCATCGGGTTTTGGTACTTCGCTTAGCCCTAGTTGCAATCTAACCATCTCTTGAACCTGCTTTTTGTCAGCCTTGCCGTAACCTGTCAGAGTCTGCTTGATTTGCAGTGGCGTATATTCGGCAATTGGCATGCCGCCCTTACGGCCAGCTAGCATCGCCACACCCCGAGCTTGTGCAACTGTCATAGCAGTGGTGACATTCTGCGCAAAAAACAATTTTTCAATCGCCATATAATCCGGTTTGGTCTCGGCGATTATATCAGTTAGACTATCGTAAATATCCTCCAAACGCTCATCATGCGGCGTATGAGCTGGCGTCGTCACCACACCGGCATCAATCAGCTTCATCTTGCCCTTAATAACTTCGATAACTCCAAAGCCGAGTATGCCCGTTCCTGGGTCAATCCCAATAATTCTCATATCATCAGTATAGGCTATTTTGACAAATGAATGAATGAGGCTAAGCGGCGACTCAAGCGCACAATCTCGACGCGCCACTCCCAACCGCCGTATGCCAGCGCCAGCAAGCTAACGCCACCAAAGGCCCACCAGCCAACCATGCCCGTCGCTGTATCGGCAACTGGCTGAACTGCAAAACCAACGGTCGGCATTGTCGCGACGACTTTGCGGCACCGATTAGTGTCTGGGTTACGTTCTTCGCCCTCAGCGCAGGGGGCCAACGGGGTTGTCGTAGCACCCAAAACCGATCGACAGCGATTTGTTGCCGGATTGCGCTCCTCACCCTCACCACACGGCACCAAATTAACAACGTCGGACGCGATGCTACGACAACGATTGGTCTCTTCGTTACGATATTGACCAGTTTTGCATGGTGTCAAGGTGACTGTCGAATCCGATACAATCGAACGACAACGATTTGTTTCTGGACTTCGATACTGATTGGAAGCACAGGGTTTCGCGATCGTATCCGCAATTATCGTTTTGCGAGCGGCTACTGGCGTAACATCAACGGCTTCAACTGACTGCTGTAAATTTTCGGCGGCCGGCGTAATCTGGTCGGTATATTGCCAGGCCGCATTAATCAGCGCCCACGACACTCCCGGTAAGGGATCAAGATAAGCCTCGGTAGTATCAATAACCGTATCGTCAGACAATAACAATTTGACCCGGCTTGACGAGTTCACTAATTTAAAAGCCAGGTCGGCATTAGAAAATAATCCAAAGGCTTGCGGGGCAATCGTGCTACCCTCTGGAAAAGCCAGTGTTTTCTCATCATTCAAACCGATATCTAACTTGTAATCAGTTAAGTCGACTACCCGAGTGTTGGGATTAAAAATTTCAATAAATTCACTGCCAGCGTCGTTACCAACCGGGTTCGGTAAAAGCTCGGTTATTTTTAGCGGTAATAAGTCGTTAATGCAACTGCCATCGTCTTTTATAATATAGTTTTTGGGCAAGACCAGTTGAACGCCATCCAGGTTTGAGCAAATATCGAGGCTAATGCAGCCGCCCTGACCATCGGTCGCATAATCGTTTGGTATCACTGTTTGTAGGCCGTCAATATTATTACAGGCATCAGGTGCCAAGCTACAATCATGACTCTCGTCAAATAAATAACCGACCGGCACGATATCCTGTAACCCCATCATATTACGGCACATATCCAAAGATGTATCGAAAAAATCGACCGAATTATCGTTGGTATCGATCAGAGTATCGAGGTCAATATCAAACTTACGTTCAATCACACCCGAAGTACCCATCACAGCCGGCGAGCCCTCTGGGTTAACCGCCAAACTGCCCCAACCAACTCGATCAACTTCGTTACCTAAACCATCAACCAACCGAACATGTCCCGCATCGTTACTTAACATTGATGAAAAAACCGCCAAGAAGTTTTTGCTATACGGTGGCGTAAATGATTTTGAAACAATACGAGCATAGGACTGTCCGCCTAATACTATATCCATATCTACCTCATCAGGTACAAAACATGCCAGCTTGCGCCAATCCGATTCGGTCGCAAGATAGTCCTTAGTGGCATAAAGCAGACACCAGTTAGTAATATCAACCGCCACGGGACTATTGTTATAAATTTCAACGACTTCATTATAGGGACTAAGTGAATCCCTCACCTGAATTTGACTAATAACCACTTTTTGACTGGTCGTATCGGTTGCCGACGCGTTTTGAGCACAAAAACCGATAAGAGTCACAAGACTTACTGCAAGTATTGCTGCCTCAATACGCTTACGCATATTAAAAGCATATATAATCTCTCAGCAAAACACAAGTTTAATTTTTATTAAATATCAGCCGTAATATCAGCATTGGTATGAACATCGACGACGTCGTCTAAATCTTCTAAAGCGTCCATGATTTTCATAACCTTTTGGGCGGTATCGACGTCATCAATCACAACATTCGCATTAGGCACGTATTGTAGCGACGCCTCCTCAACAGTTAGGCCAGCATCCTTGATAGCCTGGCGAACTTTGGCTAATTCTTTTTGGTCAGTATAAACTGTAATCGCGCCGTCTTCCTCGACTGCATCTTCGGCACCTGCATCCAGAATCGCTAGAAGCGCATCTTCGCCAGTTACAGCCACCCGGATAACACCCTTGCGACTAAATTGAAACATTACACTGCCGCTATCGGCAACACGGCCGCCATTTTTAGTTAATGCCGAACGAACCTCTGGGAAAGTTCGGTTTTTGTTGTCAGTTGCGGTTTCGATAATGATGCCAACGCCGCCAGGCCCCATGCCTTCATAAGTCGCCTCTTCCAAAACTGCTGCATTTTTGTCAGCCACGCGGTCGATGGCGCGCTGAATATTAGCCGCTGGCATATTAGCCTGCTTGGCGGTTTCAATCGCCATTGCCAGAGCCGAGTTCATGGTTGGATCGACACCACTTCTAGCCGCAATCGCGATTTGATTACCAATACGCGTAAAGATTGCGCCACGCTTGGCGTCTTTGGCGCCTTTTTCTCGTTTAATTGTTGACCATTTGCTATGTCCAGACATAAAAAATCTCCGCTCGATATCTAATTAAGACCTATTATAACAGATTACTCGACAATATTCGCCTCTGCCAGGTTGTAATGCGTCGTGCGCCACAAATATAGGCACAGCCCAATAATTAGGCCATAGCAAATCGCTTCAACCAAACCCGAAACCTGCCAAGTGGTAGTCGCCCATGATAATTTCGATAGTTCATTGGCAACCCAAATCATATAATTAAGTAACATCGTCGCCGGCCAGCCGACAATAATCGCTAGGCTCGGCACAATTATCGCTCCGATACCGGCCATAAACGTCAACAGCATCGCCAGCGGCACAAATGGTAAAACAAGTAGGTTAGCAATCAATGACACATTCGATATCTGCCCAAAAGCAGTGATTAAAATTGGCGCCGTCAGCAATGTCGCCGAGATTGTCTCGCCTAAAATCTGCCGAACAACACCAGGTTTAGCCTCACCAAAAAAGTAACGCTGCAATAATGGTGCCAAAATCATCACGCCTGCAAATGCCGCAAACGATAATTGCCAGCCCAAATCACCCCACAAATAACTGGGGTTAACCAGGACGGTAATCGCAGCTGCTATCGGTAGCAATACCAAGGGATGAAATTTTCGCCCATAATACCAAGCCGCTAGGCTTAAGGATGCAACTAGCGCTGCCCGAGTCATACTGGGGCTAAGACCAGTAATTGATACAAATCCAAAAATCATCGCTGCCGCTGACAAAGCCGCCAGATATTTGGAAATTTTCTCAAATAAGCGACGAGTTAATCGCACTAAAATCGTTAAATTATAACCACTCGCCACCACGATATGCGTTAGTCCAGCTATTTTTAAAGCTTCAATTAAATCAGTCGGTAGGGCGCGCTTTTGCCCAACCAAATAACCAATTCCCAAGCTAGCTGCCGGGTCGGCTATAGCCAGGCGAACCCCACTAGAAAACCAATCACGCAATCGTAGCGCCCAGTCGCCTGGAGTCGGCCGCACGACCTTGACCAGCTTTGCTTGATAGATTGATCCTGCAAAGCTACCAAAGCCGCCGCCAACCTTACCAAATATCGTTACCCGATCTCTACGTTTAATATCCGCCGAGCTATCACTAATTGTTACCCATAGACTACCTTTTAATGTACGCCCCATAATGACCAAATCATTAAGTCGCAGTGCCAGTTGACCATCGGTCGAGCTATCAACGTCCTCTGTGACTTTTCCAGATATAGTCACCGAATAACCCATTAGTGATTTTGTACCAGCCAACTCGTTGCTATGAACCGAGCCACGCCAAACACCAACAATTAGTCCACCGACAATTACGAGGGGTATCAAGTAAAGATAACGACCCCACATTCCGACAGCACTGAAAGTTAGACCAATAAATAAATAGGCAAACGATCCAAATAGTACAATTTGAAACGATTGAACTGTAAATATGCCGATAATAATCGCGCCACAAAATATCGCAATCAACCACGAGACATGCAATTGACGTCGGAGTACCCACCAGTGCATAGGCATAGTATAGTTCGCTTTTTAAGTTTTTTCCAAGAAAAAAGACCTACGCGAGGTAGATCGTTTTTCTTGGAGGGACCAGTGGGGCTTGACCACCTCTGGCGGTCCCGCGAGTTCACGATTGATGATTAATCATCATCGGAACATCGCTCTCAAA
>JAJZQE010000035.1 GCA_021847685.1 bacterium
ACTTTGGACATTAACAAACCAATAGCGCATGCGAACAGCAAAAACGCGCCATTTACTAAGCAGGACTAGGACAACAGCGGGCCACGGCGACTCAGTTACCATCACCAGAGTTAAGGCAGCGACTGCAAGCGCGATATTAAGCCCAACGTAAATCACTTCACTCAGAAAAGATCGGCGCCGGACAGTTTTTAGAAATTCCATAACTAACTGTTATTATACCACGATTAAGTTTTGACTACTGGTTAGCCGAGCCGACAACGATAACAAAGGCCGTGTCACTGGCGACCGCTAATGGTGGCGTAGAGGTTTTAATCGTAGCATTTGGATATAGGCTTTTTAGCGCCGCTAGTGTTGCCGTTTTCGATGAGTCCAGGGTGTAGATCTCGATATTACTGTACTTGCCCTGTGGCGCATTCGCAACCGTCGAAACAGTAAACTTATTAGAGGTTAATTTATCCGCTAAAGTCTGGCCGGCTCCCGTCACGCTCGAGCCGTTCAACACAACAATCTTGGCGTTCTCGCGGACAACCGGGTTAGCTGATAAACTTTGCGCGACAAACGACCGAATTTCGCGATAGTCATACATGCCAGCTGATGGCATAACGATACTTTGACCATTGTAATTTCCAGTCTTAACAACGCTGCCGTTGGCGCTTTCAAAACTGATAGTGTGGATGTCGCTTGGTTTAATATCAGATGCCAAGCCAGCCAAAGTTCGAATTTCGCTTGTCTGGACGTTTGTCCTCAGGTTGTTGCCAAGCGCATCAATCAAACTAGTAATCTTGCCGATATTAGCTAGGGTGCCGGTCGTAATCGCTTTCTGTTTCAGTGCAAGGATAATTTTTTGCTGGTTTATTTCGCGGTCGAAGTTTGAGTTGCTTAGGCCGTAAGTTGGCGCAACATCGCCACGAGCCATCGACAAGAACAAAGCGTGCTCACCATCCAAATGATGGACGCCGTTGGTGTACTTAACAAAATAACATTTATAGTTACAGCGCCAGTCGAAGTTGCGGTCTAGCACCCCAGGATCGCCGTTACTACCTTGGATATTCACATCCACTCCACCAACCGCGTCAACCGCTTGTTTAATAACCGTATTATTCACGTGGATGCCGTATTGAATATCCAGGCCAAATATCTTACCGACAAAAGCCTGGGTTTCAGTTAAGCGCTTCTGTTCAGCGGCAGGACTTTTGTAATCACTACTGACGCAGTTGAAATATTCGTTGATCTTGCCCGAGTAACCACTGTTACAAGCCATGCCGTATTGCACATACAAATCGCGCGGAACACTAAACATGTAAGCATTTTTATTGGCTTGATCAATACTTAAAACCATCATTGAGTCAGTCAGATATGCGCCGCCATGCCCCGGGTCATCCTCGGATGTGCCAAGTATTAAAAAGTTACTGCGGCCATTACTATCCTGTTTTAATGGCTGAGTTTTAATGATATCAAAGACACTCCCCTTAAAAATATTCGTTCCGGCCGACAAGAACTTTGTGCCGACATAGCCGCCTAAAATTAATCCAATTAACAAAATTAGTAGACCGAACCACTTTATAAATCGCTTTACGCGACTACGAGACTTAAGCGGCTTGCCTAACTTTTGACGACCACGACGATTTGCCTGACCGGCGCCAACAAGTGTGTCAATCTGACGCAACGAATCATCAATATCAGATCGACCAATCGACTGGTTACGACGCGCCTCACCGACTTTTTGTCCATAACCATCGCCGCTATGCAGTGGTCGTTCATTTAAATCAGTCCTAGCTGTCGGCTGCATAGAATGCAGGTCGCCAAGCTGGCTTCTAGCTCTTCGAGGCACAAAGCCATCAATAGTTGGTCGGTTGTTTTTCATAAATACTCATACTACTATACCTAACTTTCCTGTGAATTTGAACACCTAAATGTCACAAACCTCACTATCCCGAGTACTCTAAACCGTGTATAGTAAAAGGACATGGAACAATCATTTATGGCCCGCCACCCCTTATTAAAAGATGTCACAAGCGTCACTGTTTTTGTTATATGCGTGCTTGCTGGCACACTTTTAATCAATAATTTTGTATTTCGAAGTTTTAGCGTAATTGGTCCGAGTATGGAGACTACTCTTTACACCAACGACCGCTTAATCGTCGACCGCCTGCCTGTTACCTTGGCGCAGCTTGAAAATAAGACCTACGTGCCAAAGCGTGGTCAAATTATCGTCTTCAAAAATCCGCTATTTAGCCCAGGTATGCCCGACGAATACATCGTCAAACGTGTAATTGCTCTCCCTGGTGAGCGGGTTGTTTTAAAAAACGGCAGCTATACTGTCTATAACAGCCAATATCCAAACGGTTTTAATCCTGACGATAATAATCATGGCGAGCCAGGCAGTCCAACATCCGGCTCGGTTGACGAAATCGTCCCTAACGGCGAACTATTTGTCTCTGGGGACCACCGTCAGGGTAATTACTCGCTCGATTCTCGCAACGGCCTTGGTACAATTCCACTATATGACGTCGTCGGACCAGTCAGCTTGCGCATCTATCCGTTTAATAAAATTCGAACTTTCTAGAGTAATTTGATTAATCGCGGTCGAGTAATTTTTCGATACGACGAAATTCCGCATCGCTCTTAAAACGAATTATGATTTGGCCAGCACCCTTTGAGTTAGTTCGAACTCGAACATCAGCCCCTATCCGCTTTGCAATTCGTTTAGTATCATCTTCGTACGGTGATATCGCTATGTCTTTTTTAGATTTATCGCCGACTGCTTGGTTCTTTTTCAGCTGAACGATGTATTGCTCGGTTTGGCGCGAGCTCCATCCTTCACGTAACATTCTAGGAAAAATGGCTTCAACTAAAGCATCATCTAGCCCAATCAGTGGACGAGCATGGCCTTCACTTATCTTACCTTCAGCAAGCGCCGTACGGACAATTTGCGGTAAACGTAAAAGACGCAACGTGTTACTGACGGCACTCACCGACCTCTTGCCGACTCGTTGGCCAATTTGCTCAAGCGTGAGGTTAAATTGGTCACGCAGTTTCATGTAAGCCGTGGCGGTTTCAAGCACGTTCAAATCGCGGCGTTGCAAGTTTTCGATAAGCGATAATTCCAGTTTATGTTGACCGCTTAGCGTACGAACTAAAGCCGGAATTTTATCGAGTCCAGCCAGACGTGACGCGCGAAAACGACGTTCGCCAGCCACGATTTGATAGCCATTGCCGTATGGCGTCACTACAATCGGCTGCAAAACACCGTGCTGACGAATTGATTCAGCCAGATCCTCAAGAGAATCTTCATCAAACTGGCGGCGCGGCTGATCGGGGTCAGCTATAATCTCAGTGAGCTTAATTTGACGCAAATCACTAATTTGCTCATCCTGCGAGGCGGTTGGGTCAAATGACTCATCCAAAAGATCGACTGGAATTAGTGATTCAAAACCGCGGCCAAGCCCCTTTTTGCTAGATACTGACACGTTCTAAAACCTCCTTGGCGAGAGACTTATAAGCCCGAGCGCCCTTTGAAAATTTATCATAGACCCCGACTGGCAAACCATGGCTTGGTGCTTCAGCCAAACGAATATTGCGCGGAATCGTCGAATTAAAGACCTTACCTGGAAAATGCTTTTTAATCTCTTCATGGACTTGCGTACTTAGTGTTGTGCGTGAATCAATCATAGTCGGCAGGACACCCAGCAGCTCAAGCGTTGGGTTCATACCTTTACGAATCAACTTCATAGTTTCCAGCAGCTGTCCCAGGCCTTCCAGGGCATAAAACTCGGCCTGAACCGGCAAGAGTACGTATTTGGCCGCAATCAAACCATTAACCGTTAGTAAACTTAGGCTTGGCGGGCTATCAATAATAATGGCATCATAATCCGCTTCCGAGGCTTCAATCGCCGACTTCAGACGCGAAAAACGGCGTTCGGCCTGTGCTAGCTGCACCTCGGTGTTAGCCAAGATTGGTGTTGACGGTGCAATTGATAGGTTTTTATGCTTGGTCGGAATCACCACCTCGCTAAGTTTCATGTCACCCAAAATAACCTCGGCCATCGTAGCCGCCAGCGCTTGCTTATCAAAGCCGAGGCCACTTGTCGCATTACCCTGTGGGTCAAAGTCAATCAATAAAGTCTTTTTGCCAGCTTTAGCCAAGTAATAGGCCAAGTTAACAGCCGTCGTTGTCTTACCGACCCCACCCTTTTGATTAGTTACTGAAATTACCGTCGCCACGTGTCTGTTTCCCTCATCTCTTTCGCCTCATTATACCATGAGCGTATATAAAAATCTCCGCCATCAGGCGGAGATTTTTGATTATTTGATTGAGGTAATTTCAATCCTGGAGTATTTTTGGCGGTGACCGTTCTCTTTGTGAACACGCTTCTTGGCTTCATAGCGGATAACGCGAATTTTTTCACCTTTGACGAGGTCGTCAACGACCTTGGCTAACACCTTTACACCTTTGACGGTTGGTGTGCCGATAGTGGTTTTATCACCATCAATCACCAACAGCGCGTCTAGAGTGAGCTCTTTAGTTCCTTCCGGGAGGAGGTCCACCAGGAGGGTCTCTTTTTCGGTGACGATAAATTGTTTGCCACCGATCTTAACGACTGCTTTTGACATTATGATTCCTTATATTATTAATCAATCAGTTGCCCATTGTAACAGAGATAGCTAATCCTGTAAACATGAATCCGCCCCTATTCGCCGATGGACTAGATTTGACCGCCACTACTAACGGCAATTACTAATATAGCCAGTAGGCAGGCTGCAGCCATTTTATATGCCCCATGGTGGCGCCGCCAACCAGTTTTAAATTGCTTCGGTAACAAGTATCGATAATGATGCGCTGCGGCCGAAACAAATATCACGACTACCAGTAGCGCCAATGTCCCCAGCGCTGCTGGACTAAGTGACCGAATGGCGATGCCAAAAGTAGTCAGCGGTCCACCCGTACCAAGATTACCAACATATTGTTGCGGGCTGCTTATCGACGATGCACTAGCCGGTAAACCATAATAGGCTACTACTAGCGTCGTATCTTGACCATTAAGCATACCGTCGGCTACCGCAAACCCAACCTGGCTATACTGACCGTTCAAAATATTTGCTCGATGCGTCGGTGAAGCCATCCAGGCCGTGACAGTCGAATCGGCATCATTAAAGTTTTTCGCCAAGTTCTCACCCGCCGCCGTGTAGTTATAACCTACGTCAGCTAGCCACTTCCATGGCGTCACGCCAATCGGCGAAGTGTGCGCCCAATACTGATGGTTAAACATGTCCTTTGCCTTCAAAAACGCCGCTTGATTCAATTTATCAGATAATTCCAATGGCTTTAGGCTAGCCACCTGGCGCTGTTTATTTGTGTCCGACACCAAATCGCTAATAGTAATATTAGACTGGCGTCCGAGCACCCCAACGTTACCCCGGATAATTAGCCCATAGCCAAGCTGCATTACTATGATAATCGCCAGAATAATCGTTAGCCCAGAGGTTCTTATCAAATGCGGGCGATAGTCATTGCCTTTGTGCGGCACAAAAACATGCTTGGCACGGTGCCCAAGTTTAAGCAAAATCGTGTGCTTATTTTTAGTTTTATGCATTATCACGATAAGCCGATTATAGCACTTATGCTAAACCGTCGGTGCTAAACTTGAAGTCGATTTATATCATCGTGGTCCAGGCCATAATAATGCGCAATTTCATGCCAAAGCGTGCGCTTGATTTGCTCAAAAAGCTGCTCGGGAGTGCTAGCCACCGCCAAAATCGGGTTTTTAAAAAGCGTAATTTTATCTGGCAACACAAAAGTATAGCCCGCGCCACGTTTAGTTAGCGGAATACCTTCGTACAAACCCAGCAGCAAACTACCGGGCTTAAGCTCGGCTTTTTTACTTTGATTTTCATCTGGATCATCGGCGTAAACGATTGCAACATTATTTAACCCCTTGATATACTTTTGAGGTAAGTCGTCCATGGCGGCACTAATTAATCGGTCAAACTCTTGGTCAGATAAATCCATATGCTTATTATAGGTTTAATCGTCCGAAAAGTTGAACCATTCAGGATCATTGTGAATTTCACTGACAACTTTATTCCAAAAATCCTCTAAGTTAGCCTCGTCAAGATCTTCTTTCAAATCAATCTCTTGATGAAGTTGATGATCTTCATTAATCTCGTCCTTATCGGAGTCGGGATCGATTGGCTGAAACTGGAGATAATTTAGTAATGACATAATCTGTTTGTTTTTTAGTTTATTAAGCTAATGATAGCATAATCGGTATGTTGTGTCAAGACTCTGCCCTGTTACGCGCCGCTTAGGCTTTTTCGAGCGAGACCGTTAGTTCGCTACCCTCAACCTTGTTCGTCTCGAGGTAGTTGTATTTTTCATCACTGAGCACGATGGCTAGCGTCTCGTCACAAATTTCGCGTTGGTGCTTTTTGATAGCCGATTTTAGCTCATCACTCTCGGTCACCAGGCTAAGTTTGATGCGATCATCAACATTGAGTCCGGCCGATTTACGGGCCGCCTGAACATAACGAATCACTTCACGCATCAGGCCTTCTTGCTTCAAGGCTGGCGTAATCGTTAAATCAAGCGCCAATTCACCGCCGGTGATCACTTTTTTAACATTCAGCTCATCAATCAAGATATCTTCAAAATCAACAAACTCGCCTAGTCGTGGTACGGTTACGCTGGC
>JAJZQE010000036.1 GCA_021847685.1 bacterium
TGATTAACCTCCTTAAGAGTCAGGCCCCTGGTGTAAATATGGCTAATCTGTACAACAGTCGTGGCGATAGCTAGTAGTAGCGCGGATACAAAAGTCATGGCAAGCATCAGCTCAATTAACGTAAAGCCTTTACGGTTCATATAGCCTCACAATCGTACCAAGCGTCATCGGTACATTCATTCCCTGGCTAGGCCAACAAGCCCTAATATGAAAATCAATATATTTGTTAGCGGGATTAGCCTTTATCGCCTCAACCCACAAGCCCTCCGATGAAACCGGTGTGGTCAAACGCAATTGTGCGTAAGTCTGGACATTAGTTGTAATAAACGTTCGAGCCAACACTTTTTCAGTTAGGGTATTGATTACAAAAGCCTTAGGTGGCGGCGTACAAGTACCAAATGATGAGGCGTTAGTTACTGCGTTGTTGGCGGTAATCGCAGCCCACTCCGCCGACGGCTGACCGGCTACCGGATTTGGGTAAGTCGCAATATAAGAATCGTGAATGTAGCGTAACGCCTCGGCCTGAGCATCAATTTGGTTACGAACCAAGGTTATCTCCAGTGCCCGTTCGGCTACAGCTGTGCTACTATTCATAATCGATAAAGCCCCGACCGTCACCAGGCTAAACACCGTGATAGCAAATAAAACCTCAATTAAGGTATCACCACGCTGGTATAATTTGCCGATTAGCATTGACTATCAATCCCTAGTCTTAGGTTAGTGGCATTCGATCGGGCTTCGATATCGCTACTGCTGGCGGCGTAAGCACCAATCGAAATTGCCATATCGTTGTTGTTAGTCAGCCCGTCAGAAGCGACACAGACCGTCCGTTGAGCTTGTCCAGGTACGGTTAATCCCGCAACCACCAGTGACTTAAGTGGCACCGTGATGTCATCACCAGTAAATGTATAGTTTTGGCCATTTTGCGGTGAACGAATAATTAAAATTGCAATGGTGCGTGGTGTCTGCGGATTTTTTGCGCCAGCCCCGATTTTTGGCCAGGCAATCTGTGTCCCCCACTCTAATTGAGACATCTCGGTCGACGAAGGTAAGGTAGCTAAATTGTACGACTGTATTAATTTAATATCTGACAAGTCAGATGTAGTTGTACCGCTAGCATGGCCGATGACCGTGCTGGTTGTGACGTTTGAACCATTTATCGTTACGTATCTGCCCATTATGACGCAATCAGACTGGCCACGCGGCATAACTGCGCCAGTTGTCCCAACCTTGGCGTTACTGTCACAAGATATATTTGCCGATGTTAACTGGTTTTGAACATTCAAGACATTTGAATATTGACTCTGTATCAACGACTTTAGCGAGGTAACGCTATCGCGGTAGCGCTGAACATTAATTGAAGCACCAGTACCGATTAGAACCGCCACTACCAAAGCGCCAGTAATCGCCAAGAAAAGCATTGTCTCGATAAGCGTAAAACCGTTTTTATTTGAGCTGCCCATTTAAGGATAATTATAGCATAAGCAGCAAACAGCCAAGCTCTAAACTAAAACCATACCACTATACCAACTTAGCAAAACAGCCCCAGCTAGCCACGCAATAACCGTGCCTATAATCAGTAGTGGCCCAAATTGTATATGCGAATCGCGCTTTAACTTACCGACAGCCATCATCGGAATAACAATTAGGCAGCCAATAAGATTGGCGGCAAACAACGCGATAAAAGCCAGTTGCCAATCGGCCAGCAACAAAGCCAGACCAAGACCCAATTTGATATCACCAAAGCCAATCCATTTACCACGTGATAGCAGATAGATTATGTAGTACATACCGCTTAAAATCGCGACCGATCCAGCGATATTGCCAATTGCAGCCGACAGATTATTGGAGGTTATGGCGACAATAACCGAGCTAGCCAGCCCCAGACCAATCAAGCTGTAGTTGATTTTATCGGGTAGTAAAAACCATTTGGCATCATAGGCAAACAGAATCGCCAAAACCACGCCAGCTGCTAACCATATGACAAAGTGTGTAATTTGCAGACCCGAGATTAACTGTCCAGGCCAAAAGGCATATGACAGTACAAAGAATAAAGCGACACCCAACTCCATCAACGGCTCAAAATAGCCAATCGCATGACGGCACTGGCGACATTTACCTCTCAACAACACCCAGCTGACAAGTGGTATCAGGTCATACCAACGCAACCTATACGAACAGTGCAAACAAACCGACCTATCCCTGGAGGTTTTGATGTGTGTTAGTTTTTTTAATTGTTCATATTCCGCATCGTCGTACTCATCACCGCGTTTTTTATCGTCAGCTAGTTCGTTAGCCCGCAAACGCCACGTTGTCGCGCCCGCAAAGCTACCCATACATAAACCAACTAAAACAAGGGCTATATAAATAGTGATTTCCATAAGCACTATCATATCAGTTGAGGGCACAAATCAAAAGAAGCGCCGAGTATAGCGCTTCTTAAGTTATTCGCAATTTAGACTTTAGCTATCTTGGCAGAAGTAAGAACCGTTACCCGATTCAAGCTTGGTAACAACTGTAAACTGTCGCGTTGTACCGCTACCGAGCGTCTGGCTGGCTGGGGTACTGGTACCACAAGTTGTTTTCTGAGTCACCACTATCGTACCGTCAGCTGGTGATACAGATGTTGGAACAGTTCCAGCAGCAGTCACCGACACGGTCGTAGTATTCGATGAAAGGTTCGTAACGTACGATGCCAGCTGAGACGTGGTTGGGAATGCCCCGCGGTTATTGGATGCATAGCTAGTGACCGATGAGGCAACTGTGCTTACATCGTTCTTGCGGGCGGTGTCGCGTTGACTCTTCTGCAAGGCCGGCAAAGCCGTAAATACCATCAAAAAGATTAATCCTGCGATAGCTAGAACCAAGACGACTTCGATAATCGTAAAGCCCTTTATGTCCTTGATATCTTTTATTTTTTGTTGAATGTTCATAGGAATTTTTTCCACCTTTCAAATGAACTTTATAAATCTTTTAGCAAGATGCTTGTGTTTATAGTAACCTAAGCACATTTAATTGTCTAGACATTAATGCCATTAACCAGGCCATAGATTGGCAACAAGATTGCACCCACCATACCACCAGCTACAACGGCCAGGACCACCATCAAAATCGGCTCAATTGCCGTTGAGATGTTACGAATCTCTTCATCGAGCTCTTCCTCGTAAACCTGGGCCACCTTACCCATCATCTCGTCAATACGACCCGATTGTTCGCCGATTTTAATCATTTGTGGAACTAGTGGCAAGATGTATTCCTCGGGCTGTAATGCAACTGATAGCGCCTTACCGCCTTTGACCTTTTCGGCGGCCCTGATAATACTTTTTTCCAAAATCGTGTTATTCATTGAACTACCGGTAATCTTTAGCATATCAAGCATACTAACGCCGGTACTAAGTAGCGTCTGGCCAGTGCGCGCAAAACGACCCATATATAGTTTGCGGAACATGCCGCCAAACAACGGTACATTCAATTTAAACGAGTCCTTAAGTCTAATACCGGCATCGGTCTTTAAATATTGAATGGAAAAATAAACCGCCAGGCCCACTATTATAAGTGTTAGCCACCAATACTGCGCCAAAAAGTTAGCGATATTTACCATCACTTGAGTAATCATTGGTAGTTGCTTCTTTAGGTCATGATAAAGCTTCTCGACCTGTGGCACGACTGTAAATAGCATAAACGCCATCACGCCCATAATGACGACCAGCACGATAATTGGATATGTCAGCGCACTTTTGATTTTGCTGGCCGTAGCGGCATCCTTTTCCTGCTGAAATGCGACCCGTTGCAAAGCTTCGTCTAACGTTCCTGATATCTCTCCAGCTGATACCAAGGCAATAAAGACTGAATCAAATACCGCAGGATGCTTCGAAAAGGAATCCGATAAACTTTTACCCCCCTCAACCGATGCTGTAATTTCTTGAATAATTGACTGTAATTGCTTATTTTGAGTTTGCTCAAGTACCGTATGAAGGCTTTGTGCCAGCGGCAAACCGGCACCAATTAAAGTGGCCAGTTGCCGCGTAAAGACAACCTTATCTTTGACAGTTATTCTTCCCGATATGCGCTCGAAAAAGTTCTTGTCAGCCGACTCTTCTTTAATCTTTAAAGGCGTAAAACCTTGCTCAACCAACAACCGAGCGGCGGCATTTTCCGAATCAGCCTGAAGCGTCGCCTTAACAATCTTGTTGGAGGCTTGATCGCGCGCTTCATAGGCAAATTTTTTCATGTTTAGCCCCTAATTAACCTTTCAAATTCAGTTAAGTCAACGGCGTAGTCACGGGCATTGTCATAAGTCACGGTACCGCTTTGGACTAGCCCGGCTAGCGTGCGGTCCATTGTTTGCATCCCTTGATCAGCCCCGGTTTGAATAACGGCATCAAGTTGGTGCGATTTACCCTCGCGAATAATGTTACGAACGGCTGAGTTGGCCACCAAAACCTCGGCTGCGACCACTCGCCCACCGCCAATGGCTGGCACTAAACGCTGCGAACAAATTGCCATTAGGATGTTGGATAGCTGGGCCCTAATCTGCGGCTGTTGGTGCGGTGGAAAGACGTCAATCATACGATCGATTGACTGCGCGGCACTGTTGGTGTGTAACGTGGCAAATACCAGGTGCCCGGTTTCGGCAATTGTAATCGCGGCACTAATCGTTTCCAAGTCACGCATCTCACCGATCAGGACGACATCGGGGTCTTGGCGCAAGCTTGAACGAAGTGCCGCCGAGAAACTGTAGGTGTCATAGTGAACTTCACGCTGGACGACAACTGATTTTTTAGATTTATGCGTAAATTCGATTGGGTCTTCGATAGTAATAATGTGTTGCGCACGTTCGCTGTTAATCTTGTCGACTAGTGCTGCCAAGGTAGTTGATTTACCGCTACCAGTTGGTCCAGTCACCAATACCAAACCGCGGGGATAATCAGCAAAGCCCATGACGACATTTGGCATGCCAAGTTCGGTCAAAGTCTTGATATCAATCGGAATCAAACGCAAGGCGGCGGCAAGATTGCCACGCTCGTGGTAGGCGTTGACGCGGAAGCGACCCAAAGTACCAAAGGCAAAGCTAAAGTCAAATTCCTTGTCCTTTAACAAAATCTGGCGCTGGTCTTGGTCTAAAATAGCAAAAATCAGGCTTTCAACAGCTGGCTCATCCATTGGACCATAGCCATTGACAGCGACAAGTGACCCATCAATTCGTAGCATTGGCGGCAAGCCAACCTGAAGGTGAAGGTCGGAAGCGCGCTTGCGCACCACTTCCTCCAGTAGCACTTCGATTCTTAGTTCTTGACTGTTCATATTATTCCCACCTCTCTTTTAAGCCGTATCGGCTGCCACGCGGTTAACTTCTTCAATTGTTGTAATACCCTGCAATGCCTTCAAATATCCGTCCTGACGCATAGTTATCATCCCCTGAGCAACCGCCAAACGCTGAATCTCGGAGCTGGTAGCGCGCGCAACAATCAGATTTTGAATGTCGGTGTTCACGTCCATAACTTCGTACAGACCAGCACGACCACTATAACCGTGTGGCGTCTGAGGCGTATCAATGCCCTTGACTAAAGTATAAGCGCTTTGGCCCGCTAGGGGCAAGTCTTTATAACCTAAATCTTGCGAAACCGCCGCCACGTCAGCGGCTGTCTTTGGTAGCAAATGGCCGATTGTCGCTAGAATATTTTGAGTTTCAATCGGATTTGACTGGTAGGTTTCACGTTTTGGCGATACGCGTCGCACCAGACGCTGACCAATAATTGTATTCACTGTACTAGCAATCAGAAACGGCTCCACGCCCATATCAAGTAACCGCGGCAAGACACCAGCAGCACTGTTGGTGTGGAGCGTACTAAACACCAAGTGACCAGTTAAGGCGGCCTGAACTGCCAAGTTAGCGGTTTCGCTATCACGAATCTCACCCACCATCACAACATCGGGGTCTTGGCGCAAGATTGAGCGCAGGCCAGTGGCGAAGGTCAGGCCAACATCAGCGTTAACTTGAATCTGATTAACCCCGTTCATCTTATACTCGACAGGATCCTCAAGCGTTACGATGTTAACCATGTCATTTTTTATCTCTTTAATCAGCGCGTATAAACTGGTCGACTTACCACTACCAGTTGGGCCCGATGTTAAAACCATACCATTTGGATGAACAATACCGTGACGAATTGCCCTTAGGGCACGGCCCGCATAGCCCATTTCTTCAAGATCGAATGAGTTACCAGACTTGTCGAGTAAACGAATCACAACCTGTTCGCCCCAAACCACTGGACTAATTGCGATACGAAGGTCAACCTCTTTATTGGCGACCTT
Source organism: bacterium (assembly GCA_021847685.1). Classification (GTDB taxonomy): domain Bacteria; phylum Patescibacteriota; class Saccharimonadia; order Saccharimonadales; family Saccharimonadaceae; genus UBA1547. The sequence goes on from JAJZQE010000036.1 coordinate 6,316, forward strand.
AACTGTAAACTGACCGTCCTGCGGTACACGATGTTCGTCAATTTTCAAGTTGGATAAAATT
>JAJZQE010000037.1 GCA_021847685.1 bacterium
AGACTATTATTTAATTCCAACACTAACAAAATCCACGAACAGTAGTCTTTATCAATTTAAGGGGAGAGGTGTATGAAAACACAGATTAAACGTTCGATGTGGGCAATGTTAACGACCTTTATGATGATTGGCGTGATTGTATCCTCAAGTGCCTATGCAATCGGTGGTGGCAATGGAAGCAATGATGATGACCATGGCAGCGACGGACAGAAATATACAATTTGTCATCGAAGTACCTCAGTAACTAATCCATATATTGTTGAAAATGTAAATATTAGCGCGATTGACGGAACTGACGTTAATCCTAGTTCTGACCACAGCCATCACACTGGCCCGATTGCCTCAAGCCAAGCTGTCGCTCAATCTTTAAAAGATAGCAAAACAAAATGGGGTGATATTATCCCAAGCGTACCTGGCCTAGTTGCTGGTCAAAACTGGAATGATATTGGCAAAGCTATGCTAGCCAATGATTGTAACTACGCTAAAGTTGCAACTGCAAGCGTTTCCATGATCACAGCTACTTGTGAATCTGGCGAACAGTTGGTTTACGGACCAATTGTCAAAGCAGTGTACAGTGGTACTCCAAACGGCACATATGGCCCTACAAACTACAGCGTAACAGCTACGGCTTTTAGCGGTTATCTATTTAACAACCAAACCAGTACATTGACCTTTACAGGCGTGTTGGCCGGTCCACTTACAGATGAAGGATGTTCGCCAAAACCTGAAGTCAAAACCGCGACAGCATCTGTCGGTAAACTTCCCGCTACTTGTACAACTGGCGAAAAATTAATCTTTAGTAATGTACAATACGCTACTGCTAGTGGTACAGCCGAGGGTACGACAGGACCTGCTGATTTTGACGTAATCTTTACGGCTAATAGCGGCGCTCAATTCGATAATAAAGGTACAACTACTCTTGAGTTCAAGGGCAGCCTAGATGGTCCAAAGCCATCAACTGACGCAAGTTGTGTGGGCGGAAAAGGCTCAACCGAAGTTCCAACTACACCATCAACTCCAGCTACGCCAACTACTGTTCAGCCAATTAAGGCTTTGCCATACACGGCTGGTGACACAGGCACGACTGTAATTGCTGGTGGCACTTTACTGACCACCCTATTAGGTTTTGCTGGTGTGCGCCGACTATTTGGCCACGCTCTATAGACCCAAGGAAAAAATGATGCGCCAATCATTCAAGAGCATAACACCCCGAATACCACTTATGGTGCGCAGTCTGGGTGTATATGCCTTGGCGATTGGCCTTGTTGTTGCCGGACAATTTATCGCCCAATCAACTTCGCGGCCTGTTGCTGCAGTCGATTATCGACCACCGGTTGTCTACGGACAAGTTCACTACGTTATTGAGGGTACGCCAACCAAGTTGACGATTGAGCGATTAGGTATGAGCTTACCGATTAATATAGGCAGTTACGATAGCAGTACCGGATCTTGGACTTTATCCGACTCGGCTGCTTTTTTTGCTAGTAACACAGATAAGCCAAACGACTACAAAGGCAGTACGTTGATTTATGGCCACAACCGAGCTAGTGTCTTTGCGCCACTGTCTGGCCTAGCCGTTGGCGACATTGTTAAGGTTACGACTGATAACGGATACACTTTTAGCTATAGTTATTCACACGATGCTGACATTAAACCAAACGACACGTCAATAATGAATGAGCATCCCGACAAGCCGCAGCTAGTCCTGATGACCTGCGATGGCATCTGGAGCACTGCTCGTCGGGCAATGTACTTTAGCTTAGTTGGAGTTGACGCATGATTTGGTTTATTTTACCAATCCTAATCGCTGCCGTGACTTTAGTATTGCAGTTTGTCGTTAGTTTTATAAATTCTCGACAAGTTGGTCGCGTTTATAAATATTTAATAAACGATGCACGTCAAAGATCGCGTCGGTCATTTACGATTATCATTACCCTTAGCCGACGGGCCGATACGATTATGCCGCTACTCGATCACTTACGGGCTTTTAATTTCACCAAGTTGCAAGTAGTCGTCGTTATCAAACAAACGGCTGGTTCGCGGGCGCAACGTAGCCTTGAGGCCTATCGTCGAAAAACTGGCCTAAAACTAACTATCGTTAACTACCGACGCGGCTTAACTACTGCGACTTTAGCGGGGCGTTATGCCACTGGTGACTATGTAATGCAGATTGATAGTACTGATAGATTAAGCAGTCGATTTTTTGATTTAGTATCTCAGATTTTATATTCTACCCACGCCAGCGCACTTGTCGTTCGCAATCACTTACGACCACGCCAAACTTTTTTGCAAGCGGCTACCTCGATTACGTATTTATTTAATGGCTTGGGCCTAGTTATAGGGATTAATCGTGACAAGAGTCGTCAACATTTGATTATTAAGCGCAAATTACTGGCAAGCGGCAAAGAATTTACAGCGCGGCCATATCTAGCTGAACAAGTGCATATTGATATGTCGACTAGCCAAACAAAACTCGTCCTATCGCCGACTTATCTGTCCTTTTCTGCAGTAATTGGTGCACTGATGATAGTTACCTATTATTTGATTGGGCGCTTGGCTGGTCCATATGAGGCTAGCATTTTTGCAATTGCTTTATTGACTACACTTGCAATTTGCGTCGTTGTTTTGATGGCTAGTCTACGCGGCTATAAATTAATTGACTACATAGATATGGTGCTGTTTGTGCCACTTTTGCCTATTTACGCTACCTATAAACTACTGACATTGTTGGTTGTACACAGCCGGCCGTCTAGACGTCGCAATTATATTGCTGTTCGCAATATATTCACTAGACGGCCATAGCTTGGCGGGTATATAATTATAGTTAGTCATGTGAGTACTGGTGTAAGCCTTTCCACCCACAGACTTATGCGAGAAGTCATCTTGCGCCGGCATGCTAACTGGTAGTCACTTACTCCCACGAAGCCACTGCTGTCCGCCACAGTTCATAAGGTAAATACGGTAAACAAAGCACGTTCGAACGGCATGTTGCTTCTATCCGGATTACTTACTCCAAATCCGTTCGCTGACCAGAACTCTAGTTGTCAGCTTATTTGCATTTAATATCAAATCTCTTGGAGGGCAAAAATTATGAACCGGAACAATATTAATGAGCAAGTCACCGTTACGGCTATGGGCTTTAAGAAGGACCTAGCAGTTTATCCTCGTCGCATCGAGTATCAAGGTTCGACCTATGACTTTATCGATGCCGGGCTGCGCTGCCTGGTACGCCAGGGCGGTCGAATCGCTGAAATCTTGACACTAACCGATGGCAGCGCTAACTTTCGTCTGCGTAGCGACAACCGCGGCAACAGCTGGACACTACTGAGTATTACCGCCTAGATGACTTTTATGCTGCCGCGGTTAATCCCCATCGCACAGGTGATTTTATAGCTGCCCGCGCCCTGAGTCGTAAAACTAAGGATTTGTTGCTTGTTTTTTTCAAGAACTAGCGGTTTATCAAATAGGCCTGGAATCATAATCGTGCTCATGCAGCCCTCACCGTCATCTTTCGAATTAACGATAAATTTGTAGGCGGTATGTGATTTAAGGGTGAAATCTTTTGGGTTGATGTCACCGGCGAGCGTAAAGGTTGTTTCGACGGTCTGCACCGAGTCGCTGACGGGGCCTGAAGCGCCTTGGCCTCCAAATGATGGTAACTGAAAGCCGGTTAGATTGTAGCCGTTACTAATATTAATCAGCGCCATGGCAATCACGGCGACGCCGGCGATTTTAAACAATCGACCAGATGATTTGTTTTTAATAACCGAAGTTAAGCCGCCAATACCCAGTAGTCCCGGAGCTGTACCAATCGCAAAGATACTCATAATTAAGGCGCCAGTGATAAAGCTACCGCTACTGATAGCGTAAAGTTGCATTACCTGGGTAAAACCACATGGCAAAAAGAAGCTGATAGCGCCTAGCATCATGGCATTTTTGTGGCTATATTCTTTATCTGTGTGCTTTTTTAGACCTAAAAAGTTAGCAATGGCTGGCGGCAATGTTAAGCGGCCAGCGCTGACGCGTGGCATTACTTTGGTTAACTGCAGGCCTAATGTAAGCATAACAAGGCCGACGATAATTAGTAAAACACCGAGTGTTGCACCTTGGAGTTGAAAGGTGGCGCCGAGTGTGCCGATAACACCGCCAAGAATAAAGAAAGCGACAATTCGGCTGATATTAAAGAAGACATGTGGTCGAAACTTTTGTAGCGGTGTGGCTGTTGGATGTTTTTCGGCGTGCTTGGCAGATAATCCCAAGACTAACCCACCGACCAGGGCCATACAAGTTGAAACGCCGGCGGCAAGTCCAGTCAGCAAGGCTACGCCCAATCCGCCACTTGTGATGCTGCCGGTAGTAATAATCTTACTAAACCCAAATAAGTTATATGCAATGGCGAGCGTGGCAATGATTAAAATCCCAATACAAAAATCGCGGTAATCGGCCGGATTGCGGCTAAACCAGGGTTGCTTGGCGGTACCAATATTATAACCAGCTGATTGAACCGCTTTTAATAAGTCGGCTTGGTTGGGTTGAGAAATAGCTTCGATCGTGGCGGATTTTGTCTTGAGACTCGCTGAAGCGGCAATAACACGTGGCACCTTTTCCAGGTTTTGTTTGATAGTTATCTCGCACGACCGGCAATGCATGCCTTCAATTGGAATGACGATTCTCATAATGCTATATACCCCAGATCTAGCGTCTTTTTACCTAAATATCGAAAACTGTTTTGGCGATTCATACTATCACTAAGATACAGGTTATTTAAAATATATTCAAGTATTTGAATATAATAATATAACTGCTATTATAAGGGTATGTACCAAAAGCTATTTTTGTTCCAAGAGGAAGTCTTTAAGATTTTAGCCAATCAAAAGCGTCTCGAGATTATTCAACTTTTAAGTGGTCGCGAGCTGTCGGTCTCTCAGATGGTTGAGATGTTGGGTTTAGCGCAGTCCAACCTATCACAACACCTGGCCCTACTGCGTCATGCTAAGGTTGTAACGGCTAGACGTGATGGCCAGACGATTTACTACCAACTAAGTGACAGTCGAATATCAGAAGCGCTAGCTATGATGCGTGAAGCCTTGACAGATCGTCACGACGCAAGCCCCGAAGAGTATGCCCTGTTATCGAGCAACGGTCTTTATCCAATCGTCAAAGATGTCGTTTGCGGCATGCGAATTAGTCAGGCCCAAGCTGGCGACCACACTCATTTTAAGGGTCAAGATTATTACTTTTGCGCCTCGGGTTGTAGAGGTCGGTTTGAATTAAGTCCACAAAAATATATTAAACAGGAGGTCGTTCATGAATAAATTACTAGTCCTAGTCATTGCACTAGTTGTTGTTGGTGTTATTATTTGGTGGTTTTTTGGTAAGCGCAAAGTTGTCGCTACCGCCGCTGTTAAGGATGGTGACAGGCAGACAATTGAAATTACGGTTGATGGTGGCTATAAACCGGCTGTCGTTGAACTAGAGCGGGGCGTTAAGGCCGAACTAGTTTTTGTCAGAAAAGATGGTTCAGCTTGTTTTGACGAAGTAGTTTTGCCAGATTTTGGCGTACGGACCCACTTACCGGTTAATCAGCCGCATAGCGTAACGATTAATCCGACCAAAGCTGGTGAATATAAATATGCTTGCGGTATGAATATGTTCTTTGGGAAAGTCGTCGTCAAATGAGTGTCTTTCGTCGTTTGATAATCAGTACTGTGTTGGCTGTGCCAATGCTGCTAACGATGTTTGGCATAATGCTACCCGGCGGTGTAATCACCGAAGTATTACTTGCGACCGGTGTCATGGTAATTGGTGGCGGACCTTTTTTTGTCAGTGCCTATAAGTCGTTATTAAATCACGCCTCAAACATGGATACATTGGTTGCGCTTGGCACTGGCACTGCCTATATCTACAGCTTGTATGCTGTCGTCGCGGGTATGCACGTTTATTTTGAAATTGCAGCGTTACTAATTGTCTTTATTTTATTAGGTCAGTGGTTTGAGGAAATCACCAAGGGCCGAGCCTCGAGCGCCGTCGAAAAGCTATTGGGGCTACAGGCTAAGGATGCGACTGTTATGCGTGGTGGCAGGGCCGTTAGGGTCGCGATTAGTGATGTCATGGTCGGAGATATTATTTTGGTTAAACCTGGTGAAAAGATTGCCGTCGATGGTCGTATAGTTAGTGGCGGCTCAACAATTGATGAATCAATGGTCACCGGTGAAAGTATGCCAGTAAGTAAAGCTGCTGGTGATTTTGTGATTGGCTCGACGATAA
>JAJZQE010000038.1 GCA_021847685.1 bacterium
TGGTCTGTGCCGATAAGCCATCGTTTATTGCTGAGCGTAACTCAATTCAAACACTGCTTGATCTGTATACAAAATCAGGTGGTACTAATGACTTTAATAATATTGTCCGCACAACGCACACCCAGGACAATATAGCCGTTAGTTTACTGTCGATTAGCTCAAAAGTTAAAACAAAAGCACCTTATACACTCATCTTTGCAGCAATTAATAACAAGTGGACGTACGTCGGCAATCGAGTCACGCCATCAATTGATGTAAAGGACAGTTTTAAACTTTCGGATAGTCTTAAGGCCGCTGTTAACGACCCGAAGTACAACGGTTTGTTAGCAAAATATGTTTACTAGTTAGCTAGTACGAATACGCCTATATGTAAACTTCGTCGCTTGACGCCATCCAGAGGTCGAATCGGCGTCAAACTGATAAACAACTCCGTTATTAACTTCACTGATTAGAACAAGGGCTGGATTGTAGGGTGACAAAGTCTTGTAAAATAAAATGTCGGCCTCGCTAATATGCGAGCGGCCTGGGAATACATCCCGAAACTTCGCCGAACCAACCTCTGTAAAATAGTTCGGGCGGCCTTTTGGTGGCAAATAAGTATCGGCCTTTAGCCCCATGCGCGTGACAATCTTTTTAATATCGCCAAGTAGCAGTTTGGATTCACCAAAAACATACAAGTACAACTGCTTTTTTGATGTAAGAAATAGGGTTGCCTCGGCCGTATGGCTAACCGGCACTTTAAAAACGATCGCTTGCCGAATATCGGCATCAACGCCAAACTTATCTTTAATACTGCGCTCCAGCGCCAATTCTGCATACATCTTATCAGTCATGTCTATTATTGTATCACTTGTCAAATGTCTTTAAGCTCGACGCTACATAATCTATCGACTACAATATATATTAATGGATTTCGAGAAACGCTACAAAAACCTCAACGAGGCGCAAAAACAGGCTGTCGACACAATCGACGGACCAGTCATGGTGATTGCCGGGCCGGGCACGGGCAAGACCGAGCTTTTAAGTGTTCGAACGGCTAATATTATACGTCAAACCGACACTTTACCAGAAAACATCCTGTGTTTAACCTTCACCGATAGTGGCGCTAACGCCATGCGCGAACGCTTGACTCGTATTATCGGTAAAGACGCCTACAAAGTAGCGATTCACACTTTTCACAGCTTTGGAAGTGAAATTATCAATCAATACGGCGAGTTCTTTTACGAAGGCGCCCATTTTCGACCAGCCGATGAGCTGAGCCGATACGAAATAATCAAAAACATCTTTGAAAGCCTTGGTCACAATAACATTCTTAATAAAAAAATGAATGGCGATTTTACTTATCTATCAGATAGCCTAACGGTTATATCAGAACTTAAAAAAAGCGGCCTGACCAGTGATGAGTTACTGGCGATTCTGGACGCCAACGACAGCACTATCGAAAAAACCGAACAGGTTTTAGGACCGATTTTTGACGATAAAATCAGCAAATCAACCGCTGAAAAACTAGCTACACATACTGAAACAATTCGAAAATCTGGCATTAAGGTAACTCTGCCGACAATCGTTAATCTTGCCGAAGTTATCGCCGACTCACTAACCGCAGCTACCGAGGAAGCAGCCGACCAAAATTCAACTAAGCCAGTCACGGCTTGGCGTAATGAGTGGTTTAAAAAGAACGAAAATGGTAAATTTATCCTAAAATCACAAGAACGCCAAAAGAAATTGCGTGCCATAAGCTCAATCTATGAACAATACTTAGCCCGAATGAGCGAGTCCGAACTATTTGATTTTGACGATATGATTCTGCGCGTGGTCCATGCGATTGAGATTTTTGACGAACTCCGCTTTAACCTGCAAGAAAGATATCAATACATTATGGTGGACGAATTTCAGGACACCAACATGGCGCAGATGCGTATTTTGCATAACTTAATGGATAGCCAAATTTCTGGTGATATGCCAAACATTTTAGTCGTAGGTGATGACGACCAAGCAATCTACAGCTTTCAAGGCGCAGATATTAATAATATTACCGATTTTCGTACAACTTATCCAAAAGTTAAAATTATTAGTTTGAAAGAAAACTATCGCTCGGGCTACCATATTTTAACGCACGCCCGATCACTTATCACCCAAGGTAATGACCGACTAGAAGATTTGATACCAGAGCTCGATAAAAACCTGCTAGCTATGGCTAAATCTGGCGATGGCGTCGTTGAGCTTCACGAGGCCGCCACTAGCGCCGACGAGCGCCATTGGTTAGTTGAAGATATCAAAAATAAACTAAAACCATCTGCGAATTTATGCGAAATCGCCGTTTTGACCCGTACTCACCGCGAAATTGAAGCGCTACTGCCATACTTCATAAGCGCCAATATACCAATCCAGTACGAACGCCGCGATAATGTCCTCGACATGGCGCCAGTCATTTTAATCGAACAGCTTTCACGTGCCCTTATCGGAATCTTGCTTGGTAAACACGCCGAGGTTAACGCCATGCTACCCGAGCTTTTGGCGCACCCAGCCTGGAATATCAAGCCATCATTACTTTGGCAACTAAGCCTTAAATCGTATCAAAACCGCACATTTTGGCTGGACGAAATGACCAACATGAAAGAGTTTGTATACCTACGGGACTGGCTAATCACGACCGCATTATCAATTCCGCATCGACCGCTTGAAATAATCATGGATGAATTAATCGGTAAACGAGATTCGCTAGTTAGCGACGATGAGCAAGATGACAGCGACCCAGAACGATTGCAAAATACTAAAATGTTTCATAGTCCAATTTACGAATATTATTTTTCGGATAAAAAACTTGAAGAAAGTTCCGATGACTATACTCGCTATCTACAGGCGCTCAAAACTATCCGCACCAGTCTGCGTGATTATCGTCCGCTCGAAACGCCAACACTATTAACCTTTATCGAATTTGTCAGTCTACATCGCCGTATTGGTAGTGGCATTACTAGTGTTAATGGCGTATCAACGAAGGCCAATGCCGTCCAGTTAATGACCGCTCACAAATCAAAGGGATTAGAATTTGGCGACGTCTATATTGTTAACGCGGTCGATAACGTATGGGGCGAACGGGCAAGGGGATACAATCGACTAATTAGTTACCCCGAAAACCTACCGCTTGCGCCGGCTGGCGACTCCGCTGATGAGCGACTACGTTTATTTTATGTGGCCGCCACTCGCGCCAAGAATAATCTTCATATCAGCTACAGCTTGCTTGATGATCGCAACAAATCAACCGCTCGAGCAAGCTTCCTAATGGGTGAAAGCTGGACACCAGCCTTAATCGACGGCAGCCACAATATTACTAACGCTCGCGAGACTGCCGAACTTAGTTGGTATGAACCAGTTATTAAAACCGACGGCAATAACTTAAAAAATATCCTGGCACCGCAACTAGAAAATTATCAACTGAGCGCTACTCATTTAAATAACTTTTTGGATATCACCCGTGGCGGTCCAAAAAACTTCCTGATTCAAAATCTACTACGCTTTCCACAAGCAATGACACCAGCCGCCGCTTATGGTTCAGCCATTCATAAAACCCTTCAGCGCGCTCATGCACACGTCGCAGCCAATGACGGACAAAAGCAAGCGATTGAGGACATTTTGCATAATTTCGAAATCGCCCTTAGCGAACAACGACTAGCCCAACCTGATTTTGAGCTTTACTTACAAAAGGGGATTGATGACCTACAAGCCTTCTTGACCGACCGCTACAACAGCTTTACGCCAACACAAAAAACCGAGCTTAACTTTAAGTCGCAACACGTTCTAGTCGGCGAGGCGCATCTTTCGGGCGCACTTGATTTAATCGACATTGACGACAATACCATCACCGTGACGGATTATAAAACCGGCCGACCAGCCCGTAGTTGGACTGGTAAAACTGATTACGAAAAGATTAAACTGCATAAATATAAACAACAATTAATGTTCTACAAACTGCTAGTCGAAAATGCCCGTGATTACCGCGGATTACGTGTCGAAAGCGGTATCCTGCAGTTTATCGAGCCAAGCTCAAGTGGCGCCATTTTGTCACTTGAAACTGACTTTAACGTTAGTGACCAAGAACGTTTTGGCGAACTAATTGGAGCAGTCTGGCGCCACATCATTGACCTAAATATGCCTGATACCAGTGGCTACGAACAATCAATCAAAGGCATTCTGGCGTTCGAGCAGGATTTGATTGATGGTAATATATAATTGACATTAATATAATTAAGTGGTAACGTAAAACATACAGATTGAGGTCGTGAAACGTGCATAAAATTCGCTTTTATTCATATTTCGCGATCTCTCTGTTTGTACATTAGAGAGATGGTGACAATGTTTCGGTGTCGGGGAAGACCGAGGGTTGATTAACTGACTATCCTGGGGGAAGTTACCCGCGGTGACACCGAGATAAAAAGGCTCCGCCGCTCCCTCCAGGGAATTCCTGGGAGCGGCGGGGCTGTCCAACAAGCCAACTACAGAGGGGCACACCATGGCATCTGGAAATTTCCAGACCGGCAAGGCCGAAGCCAGGGGGTTCAGCATGAACCCCACCAGGGTCACCTGCGCCAAGTGCAGGACAAGCAACTGGATTCTCAGCAACGGGGTCCAGTGGAGGTGCTGGTCGTGCGGGCATATGCACGACTAACACTGTCTCTCGTCTACGGCGCAAGCCGTCGACACCAAAGCCCACCACTACCACCGCGATTAAATTCGCGTGGTGGGGTGGGCTGCTTTACTTTTTAAGTATGTATAATAGATATAATGACTAGTTTTTGGAACGACTTACCAAAGCCTTTTTTTATCCTGGCGCCAATGGAGGCGGTGACGGATGTTGTCTTTCGCCATGTCGTCGCCGCAGCCGCCAAGCCGGATGTCTACTTCACCGAATTTACCAATGCCTCAAGCTACTGTAGCCCTAAGGGGATTAAAAGCACCCACGGACGCTTAACCTTCACTCCTGATGAACAGCCGATAGTAGCCCAAATCTGGGGTAAAAAGCCCGAAGAATTTGAAATTATGAGCAAAGGCCTAGCTGAAATGGGCTATAGGGGTATTGATATTAATATGGGCTGCCCAGATAAGTCAGTCGTTCACGGGGGGTCAGGTAGTGGTCTAATTCGCACCCCAGAACTAGCCGGTGAGCTGATTGCAGCCGCAAAAGCTGGTGGCTTGCCGGTTAGCGTTAAAACTCGCCTGGGTGATTTTAAAGTTGAAGATTGGCGCGACTGGTTATCTTTTCTACTCCGCCAAGATATCGTTAATCTAACGATTCATCTGCGCACTCGCAAAGAAATGACCAAAGTTGATGCGCATTTTGAACTAATTCCTGAAATCATGAAGCTTCGTGACGAGATTGCTCCACAAACGCTAATAACAATTAATGGCGATATTCGTGACCGACAGCACGGTGAAGAATTAGTGCGCGAATATGGCGTTGACGGCATTATGATTGGTCGCGGCGTCTTTCATGACATATTCGCTTTTGAACCAGTTAAGCGCGAACATAGCCGCGAAGAACTAATCGATTTGCTTAATCTACAGCTCGACTTACACGACCATTACGACGAAACGCTGGAGCGGCGCAACTTTAACTCATTGAAACGGTTTTTCAAGATATATTTTCATAATTTTGATGGCGCTAGCGAACTTCGAAATGAGTTGATGCTGACGAAGAGTACAGATGAAGTGCGAAAGATAATTGCACGATTTAAATAGTTATTTATTATTTTAATTGCAATTCAATCCTTACTTTTGCCAAAGTAACAAATGTCTTGATACTTTTGAACTGCAAAAGTATCCAAAACTGCTGGGGTTGGCTGTAATTACGCGCTAAAAAGCAGTTGCAGCTGTCCTTTGTTGCCTGCGGAACGACCCTAAAGGGATCGCCCTTACGCCAGATGAACTGGGTGCGGGTAGGTCCTCGGCCAGTCAGGATTAGCAGCTACTTCTTATTACGGTTAGTTCATATACCCCAGACCCCGGGGAGCTACAAATAATAACTAACTTAACCAATTAACTAATTAACGATTAAACGCAGTAGAGCCGCGCGCCTAACTACTACGAACAACCACTCTGCAGCCCGAGTGCGACAAGACGCCGAGGCTCTTGCTCGTACCCGGAGCGAAGCCCGGTTGGAGGAGTGGTTGGGCGGAA
>JAJZQE010000039.1 GCA_021847685.1 bacterium
CCGTTTTGATTACTCTTAATAACTACCGCATACCAGTTGGTATCAAGTTTTGTCACCGAGTCGACAGTAAAAATTGGCTGGTTATTGTTGTCGAGCAGTCCTGGCACGGCACTAGTAATCGCGGTTACATAATCGGCGTTAGTGCGGGTTGCAACACTACTGGTAGTGTGTGACGAGCTATAAATAAACGACAAAATGACAATTACTGTAATTATAACCGCAGCCACTATTGAAAAAATAATTACTCGCGAGCGTCTCATAATTGTGTTTGCCCCTTACAATCGCTTGGTGTGCCAATCTGATCAATTACTGCCGGACATGTCATGTAAAGGGATGACGGGCCGTTATTAGTGCTTCGGCCGGCTTGGACTTTGTATGTAACGTGCGGCGTGCCTGTTAAGTCTACAAGGAACGAATACGTAAACACCGAATTTGTGGAATCAAAATTTTTTAAATAGGAACCTTTGCGAACGGTTACGGTTGAGTTGTTTAGGCCGGTGACCCCACTGTTGGTATCAAGCCAAGATTTTATTGCTTGTCGTGTGGTGATTGGTAAGTCAGCACTGTAAAAATCTATACTGGTATATGTCGTCGCGGGGTTGTTGGTTGATTTTTTTGCATTGTTGGTTGGTTGCGATAGCAATACTGCGCTAATAATGCCAATTATGACGATAGCTACAATTCCGATAATAATTATAAATTTTTTCATTATTTAAACTTCGCCTCGACGTGTGCATAGGTTAATAGTTTTGCTACCGAGGCGTCGATATGACGTTTGTCATATGCATTACTAAACGTATAATTGTGCTCTTCGACTTCGATCGAGCCGTCGGCGTTGACTTGGTATACAATCGCGACGTGACCGGCTGATTTATTAGCGGGACCACCGGCTACGCCACCAGCTGGCCACGAGACAATTGAATGTACTGCCGGCGTGTTATTAACGGTATATCCAGCTTTTCCTAGGTTCGCCACAGCATCCTTTCCGTCACCACCCGGGTTGGCTATGCCAAAGTAAGTTGGTAGTACAAACTGATCAATCCACTCGGCGCAGCTATAGTATTGTTTACCAACATCGCCAATCAACGCGCCGGTATTGGCGGTTACTGCCGCACTGCTGCTAGCAGAGCTACTTGCTGTGTCGCCACTGTAATCTTCTTCACCGTCCATATTTTTTTGAATACGGTGATCAATAAAGTACAATGCGTATTCGGCGGTCTGCTTGTCGTTAATTATGCAACCACTGGCACCATAAGCTGCACCGGTTGTACACTGACTCAGCCAGTTGGCGAGCTTTGAACCTTCAGTTGGTTCTCCAGTGTATGGGTCGATCTGGCTACTTACAGCTGACAATACATCGGCCGTACTTTCGTTGATATACTGAACGGGTATGCCGTAGATTATGTTACAGAATGGTCCAGCTGCAACGTTTGTTGAGGCGATATTTGGGTCTTTGCACATACTATATGATTCATTAGTGACGGCGGTCGCTTTGTTACCTAGATAACTAAAAGACCGACCGAGTAAATTGCCAAAGAACGATAAAGTACCTGATCCGGTAGATAGTTCGGCGGAATATGGTAACATTTGTGAAACAACACTGCCAAGGAAGGTATTTGGATTTGATGCGTCGAATGGGCTTAGGGTAGCGCGATCCTCTTTTGCGTAAGCAAGGTTTACGCTTGAAGTTAAGGCGCTGTATGCGACGGCCTGACTTTTACTTAGCGGTGCATTAGCACCATTGTTGGCGGTTTGACCCATATAGTTTAATACCCCACTAGCAAGACCATTGCCCGCATCTTCGCCCTGTAGGTTTTTAGTCATATCACCGGCCAGCATAGATAGTATTTTGTCGGTAGGTATTAAGCCAACAACCCAATTTATAAATCCGCTATCGGCTATGAGTTTAACTGCTTGATTAAGTGCGCCGAGTTCTAGTACTGCTCTTCCGCCCGCTTTTAGGGCTGCAATCGCGGCTGCGCCAACTCCCGCACTACCAACGCTAATTGCGGCTTCAATTGCAGTTGCGGCAACTTGTGCCTCCGGGCTATTGATTGCACCGCAAGTTTGCTGAATAGATGAGTTAGACGATAGAGCAACTCCTGGTATAGACGAGCTAACTTTTCCGCCAGGTATCAGGTTGGTGTAATCTTTTTTATAGCCAGTTGTTTTTGTATCACCAAACAAGGCATATCTTATTCCAAATGAGTCCATTGCTGATCCGTTTACAACGTTTCCCGACGAGTCTTTATATACGCTAGTAAGGATGGTGCCGAGCGATGCCACTTGCTCGGGGGTTGCATCCCCTGCTTTCATGGCGCTCATCACCGTTAAAAAGGCTACACCATATTTAACAACCTGTGCCATTTGATAGCCTCGTACTATTTTTGCTATAAATCCCGGGGCGTTTAAGCCCAGACAGGCAACCGTTGCTATGGTTAGAGCCGGGTCTGCGCCAGCTGCGGATATTTTTTTGGCGGAGGTTCGCACCTCTTCTTCAATAGCATCACTAACTACAGTCTTTACACCTGAGGCAGCGTCACCGGCAGCAGCCCCTTCGGTCGCTGCGTTTGTTTTTCCGGCTGAATCTGTATTTAGCGACTTGGTTGCTTTGGCTGTGTCGGTATTTTTGTCGATTACTAGTGATTTACTGGCCCCAAACCTTTTTAGCACATTTATAGCGACCGAATCGGCGTAGCCAATCCATCTTGGATTAAAAGCTTTGTGAAAGGCGCTACGAAACTCGTCGCTAGTAGCTAATGTTGCCGCAAACTTGTCTGCTTTTGTCGTAATAAGGTTACCGGATTTGTCAGTAAACTCGTAAGTGGTTGGGACGGTGTTTGGAAAACCAAGTAGCTTTTTTTCAATTATTTTTCCGTTCGCGTCACGGGCCACGATGCCGTTATCGGCAAGTTTACTTAGGAAGTTATTTGACGGGCGACTAAACTTACAGGCAATCGTTAATTTTGCTGTACATAACCCAGTCGTATTGGCGTCAGCCAACTTATTAGCAATAACCTTGTTAACCCGGACTGTCATACTGGTGTTTTGGGTATCAAACTTGCTAACCAGATTTTCTCCAAGGTTAAGTAATAACGTTGCGGGTGCAAGTATTGTAGTTAAGCTAATGATGCCACCTAGCAGAACGGCGATGATTAAGCCTATTGGGCCTTTTTTCCTAATACCGGCGATAGTTACCGCAGCTTTAATAGCTCCTGCCGGGCCGCTATTTTGACCTTGGAAGTTATTTGCCCATGGGCTGCCGGGGTTTTCTTCGGCGTCGGGTACAGATTTGTTAGTGTCGCTATCGAAGCCACCAGCCTTTTCGGCATCGGCGATGCTTTTAAATCTCTGATCATAGTAAGATTGGTCAGGGTCAAGCTTTGTGTCTTTGTCTTCGTCTTCTAGGACCGCCATAACTACCCTACATTATACCTTAAATGTGAACTGAATTTACTATGTTACTGACTATGATGCTGCTGACTGTCTAGCGTTGTCTTGCGGGTTGGTCGTAATCAGCTGTTGTTCGGTTTGGCTGGCGATAATTTGAATGTGAACGTGGTTTTGACCAGCAAAGAATAAGCCCTGCCCGACTGGGAAGTTGGCCAGACGTTTCTTTTCCTCGTCGGTTAATTTAAAGACATCCGATAATACATCCACGGCACTTGCCGACTGTTTAAGTAGTAATTGCATCGAACTGTTAGCGACAATGGCGCGGCCCATTTTGCTGCCCATAAAATCTTCGACATCTTGGGTGATTGTAGTTAAGCCCAGGTAATATTTACGGGCACGCTTGGCCAGGCTGAACAAAAAGTTAGCCGAATCATCATATTTCATTAGTTGCCAAGCCTCATCCACAATTAGCATCCGCTTCTTTTTATCAGTCCTGGTGATATTCCAGATATGTGACAAAACGATATACATCGCCACTGGTCGCAACTCATCCTCTAGGTCGCGAATATTAAAGACAACCATCGGGTTATTAATATCAATATTTGATTGTTGGCTAAAGATACCGGCAAATGTTCCTGTGGTGTATTTGCGCAGACGTTGAGCTAGCTGTGGGCCGCTACCGCCCATGTGTAGCAATGTGTCGTATAGTTCGGAAATTGTTGGCGGTGTTGAGTTGTGGGTTAGCGGGTCGCTAGTAATACCAGCTCGGGCGTAGGTGTCAATTAGGGCTTGATCAAGGTCGGCTTCTTCGGCTGGCGTTAGGGCGGACATTGGAATACCGGCAGCTGTCACCTGGGTGCCGCCAAGCATTAGACGTAATAACCCATGCAGGGTCACCAGATTGGCGCGCAAAGCATCTTCGGCTTCGTCGCTATCAATCACACGCGGCAAGTCAAATGGATTAATGCGGGTATCGGAGTTAAGACTTAAGCGTATATAACTTCCACCAACGGCATCGGATAACTTTTGATACTCATTTTCAGGGTCAATAATAATCACTTCACTACCGGTCATCATGCTGCGAACAGCCTCAAGCTTAACAGTGTATGACTTACCGGCACCAGACTTTGCAAAGACCACCATATTGGCATTTTCCAGGCTAAAGCGGTCGAAAATCACCAAGCCGTTATTATGCATGTTGATACCGTAAAGCACGCCGGTCTCTTGGGTTAGGTCGGCGCTAGTAAATGGAAAGCTGGTACTGATGGCGCCAGTGTTCATGTTGCGACGAATCTGCAGCTGGTCAGTCATTTGTGGAATGCTGCTGTTTAAGCCCTGCTCTTGCTGGCCGCTGGCAACTTTACTAAAGACCATCTGCTGGCCGAACAAGGTTTCGATTTTGTGTTGAACAAAACCGAGCTCGTCCAAGCTGTCGGCATAAAGTGTGACATAAAGTCCAAAACGGAAAAAACGTTCAGCACCAACTTGTAGCTGGTCGCGCAGTTCCTCGGCGTCGTTAATGGCGGCTTCTAGCCCTGGGTCGCGGATTTTGCCCTTTTCGCCACTGATTGAGGCGGTGGCTTCTAGCTGGGTAACTTTTTTGCGCAAGTTATTTAAAACAACCTGGCTTTCAACTGGATAAACAAAAATACTAACATCCAAGACTTCATCAATATTAATTAATGAGCTTAACCAACCGGTATAAATCTGACGCGGATAACCGTATATATAAATTGTTCGGCCGTATTTAGTGCCTAATCTAAAGTATGACGAATGAATCTCGAGGCTGCTTGGCGCAATTAAATCTCGAAGGGTTGTGACGCCCTTTAAAAAGGCTTGCTCGACTTCGGCTTGTTCTAGCGCTCGTTGTTGCGCGGCAATATCGACGACATCCATTTTTTTCTTGGCCATTACAAACTACTTCCCATATCATTATTTACTGGCGCTGGGCCTGTCCCCTTTTTTATGTATGTTGCGGTGACACTATCAAAATTACCAAGCGGCTCGCGGACGGCGGTATCAGGGTTATAGACGTTGTAATACAGTTCACCAAGTTCTTTAGTGGTAAGTTGAACTGCTTGGACGCCAACCTGAAACAGCCCGGCAGTAACATTATCAACGCGGTTTTTAATTTCGGTGCGCGCCTTTTCGTATGTAGCACTATCGATTTTAGTGATGGTGTTTTTTTGGCTGGCAAATAATTTGCCAAAAAAGCCCTTACCTTGTTCGACGACACTGGCGACATCACCTTGTGGATAGTACGGA
>JAJZQE010000040.1 GCA_021847685.1 bacterium
AGGCTACCTGGGAAGAGCAGCATGTTAATGAAGTAGTTATCGACCATTCTAAGCCAAAAATTTATGTTTCGGGTATGTTCCCATATCCAAGTGGTGCCGGCATGCACACCGGGCATGCCTTTAGCTATTCGATTGTTGATGCTTTGGCGCGGTTTCATCGTCAACACGGCCGTAATGTCCTTAACCCGATGGGTTGGGACACCTTTGGTTTGCCAGCCGAGAATTACGCTATTAAAACTAATACAGCACCAGCGGTTGTGACGGCCGAAAATATCGCCAACTTTAAAAAGCAGTTCAAGCGCATGGGGGTTAGCATCGATTGGAGTCGCGAGATTAACACGAGTGATCCCGAGTATTATCATTGGACTCAGTGGGTATTTACGAAATTATTCGAGCGCGGTCTAGCTTACCAAAAAGAAAGCTTACAGTGGTGGTGCCCGGTTGATAAAACCGTTCTAGCCAACGAGCAGGTTGAAGGCGGCCATTGTTGGCGCTGCGGTAGCATGGTTGAAAAGAAGTCAATGAAGCAGTGGTTTTTCAAGATTACCGAATATGCCGATGCATTGTTGGACGAGATTCCCGACCTTGACTGGCCACAAAAGATAAAAACCGCCCAAACTAACTGGATTGGCCGCTCGCTAGGTGCTGAAGTTGAATTTAAAGTGGACAGCGGCGACGAAATTATCACCGTCTTTACGACCCAACCCGACACGTTATTTGGTGCGACTTTTCTTGTGCTTGCACCCGAGCATCAACTAGCGCGCCAGTTGGCGACGCCTGAATTTAAAGAAGCGGTTGATGAATATATCGACAGCTCGATTAAAAAGTCTGAAATTGAACGCATGAATGACACTAAAGACAAAACAGGCGTCTTTACTGGTAGCTACGCTATTAATCCAGCGACGGGTGAGAATATACCTATCTGGATAGCCGATTATGTACTAAATGGCTACGGCACAGGTGCGATTATGGCCGTTCCGGCACACGATGAGCGCGATAATGCCTTCGCCGAAAAATATAAGTTACCGATTGTTCAGGTGGTTGCGCCCAGCTTGTTAGATCAAGATAACCCGCCTCAGGATGGTAAAAAAGACACTGATCGTAACGTTGTAATGTGTCTTATCAAGCATCCGACCGATGGAACTTACCTTACGCTTCGTTGGAATAAGTTTAAATGGCATAACTTTGTAATGGGCGGTATTGAAGATGGCGAAGACTTGGAAACCGCAGCGCGCCGGGAGATACAAGAAGAAACCGGCTACACCGATCTGGAACTTATTGATAAGCTTCCAGCTGTTATGAATAGTAAATTTTATGCTGCCCACAAAGACGTTAATCGGAATATTTTTACGAAAGTTATCTCATTTCAGCTCAAAAGCCTAAAGCAAGTCGAAACAAGTCGCGAAGAACACGAAGATTTTGAGGCCGAATGGACCAATGAGCAAGATCTAGCGCTGTTAAAACCAGTTGCCGAATTACCGCATATCCTCAGGTGGCTAGGTGGTGAAAATGTTATGCATACCGGTGAAGGTGTTTTGATAAATTCTGGTTCATTTGATGGTAAATCGACTAGTGATGCTCGCGAAGAAATTGTTGCTTGGCTAGAGCAGCAGGGGACTGGCCGACCAAAAATTTCGTACAAAATGCGTGACTGGCTAATTAGTCGTCAACGTTATTGGGGCGCACCAATTCCAATTATTCATTGTCCCGAACATGGCGCCGTAGCTGTTCCTGAAGATCAATTACCGGTCGTTTTGCCAGATGTCAAAGATTTTGCGCCAAAAGGTAATGGCAAATCAGCTTTAGCTGGTGTTGAGGATTGGGTTAATACGACCTGTCCGACTTGCGGCAAGCCTGCCGTGCGCGAAACCGACACGATGGATGGCTATGCTTGTAGTAGCTGGTATCTGTTGCGTTATGCTGATCCAAAAAACGCCCGGCAAGCTTGGGATCCTGAAGTTGTTAACTACTGGGCGCCAGTTGATTATTATGTTGGTGGCGACCACGCTGTGGCTCACTTGTTGTATGTTCGTTTTTGGACGCATGTCTTTAAGGATATGGGCCTGACCGACTTTAAAGAGCCAGTTAAAAAGCTGATCTATCATGGCTATATCAACGCCGAAGATGGCACCAAAATGAGTAAAAGCAAGGGAAACGTGATTGATCCACTGGATGTTATCGAGCAGGGCTATGGTGCCGACGCCCTGCGGACGTACCTATTATTCATGGGTCCAATCGAGCTCGATGCTGCCTGGGATTCGCGCGGAATTGCTGGAATCTACCGATTTTTGAACCGTGTTTGGGTTTTGGCGCAAGAATATCAAGATTCAGCCAAAGATTTTACTGGTAATGACGAAGCTGTTCGTCGTGCGCAACATAAGGCTGTCCGTAAAGTTACCGAAGATATCAACCGTCTAAGTTTCAATACGGCTATTTCGGTCCTGATGGAATACACTAACGAACTTTACAAGCTAAAGGTTGATGGTTTTTCTGGGGATGTTTGGCTGGAGGCGCTGCAGACTATGACGCAATTAATCGCTCCATTTGCACCACACCTTAGCGAAGAACTAAACAGTCAATTGGGCCGAAACGAGCTGGTTCAAAATCTGCCGTGGCCAGTTTGGGATGATAGTCTAATTGCCGAACAGACGATTACGATTATCGTTCAGGTTAATGGTAAATTACGGGCTAAGTTAGTTGTCGCCAAAGACACTGATGAGGCTAAGATTAAGCAATTAGCCCTTGATGACGAGCATGTCGCCAGTTTTGTCGGTGATAAAAAACCATCCAAGGTAATTTACGTCCCCGGCCGGCTGGTCAGTATTGTCGTTTAGGCCGGTTGTATTCTTAGTCTAATTGTAATATAAATATAAGCAATATAAGTTAGAAAGAGGAACAAATATGTCTGATGATCCTAATACACCACCTGTAGCGTCTGAGGCGCCAGCCACACCTGTCGCTGAGCCAGTTCAACAGTGGCAACCCCAACCGCCAGTTGGCACGCAAGTACAATATGTTGTCCAGCATAACTCGGTTGAAGGTTTAGGCGGATGGCTGATGTTTTGGCTAGTTATCTTTGCTATTGCAGGTATATCTTATGCAACCTCATTCTTTACCCAATTGGGTGGTGGTGTCGGCGATGCCAGCGGAATTTTATACCTCATGATGGCGCCACTTATGGCAATTGCTTATCTTACGGCTGTTGTTTTCATCGCTATGCGTAAAAAACTCGGTAAAATCTTGGCTATATCGGCAATTGGCGTTACCGCGCTTTATGCAGTGATTTCGGCAATTATCGACATAGCAGGCAATACCGGTGGCAACATCGGCTCGTCGGTTGGCGGGCTGGTTGCAGTATTAATCGTCAGTGGATTGATGGCTTTATATTTTATCGTTTCAAGGCGAGTTAAAGCTACTTTAATCAACTAGGTAACTGAGTATTTTCGATTTAGAGTAGCAACTAAATGATTGCGGCCCTTTGGTTTGTCGACTAAAGCCCTTGAGCTGAGGGTTGTTATCCGTTATAATGAGTTCAAGTTTTAAAATAATCACCCACAAGGAGTTCTTTATATGGGACAACCAAAGAAACAGAGTAGCCCCCGTAAGACCGGTTTGCGCCGAAGTCACTTACGTTTGGAGCTTGCTCGCCGCGTTAATGCTACATCACCTGTTAAGGCCCGCACAACTCGCCGCGAAACTGGCAAAGCTCTAGCAAAATAGCTATACTATACCTTAACAAAACAATAAAAAAGAAAGAATTAAAACGTTATGGCATCTAATCGCCACCTCGGTCGCATCGTCGCTCTGCAGTCACTTTACGAATACGAATTTCGTGTTCAATCAGCCGATGCGTCTGTCGATATTGACGAAATTCTTAACCGCAACCTTAATAGATACGAGGCAGCGATTGAAGATAAGGCGTTTGTAACGACATTGGTCAAAGGCGTCCTAGAGGTCCAGGCTGATATTGACGAAAAGATTCAGCCGATTGCGCCCGATTGGCCGATTGACCAAATTGCCCGGATTGATCGCAACATTTTGCGTATTGGTATTTATGAATTAATTCATCAAGCCGATACCGTTCCGCCAAAGGTTGTCATCAATGAGGCCGTCGAGCTTGCCAAAGCGTTTGGTTCTGATAACTCAAGTAAGTTCGTTAACGGAGTGCTTGGTACGGCGTTCCGGACGCTTGTGGAGGATACGACTAATGGCAGTACCGCAGTTTGATAAGTTTAAGAAATATCTTAATCGCAAAAAACATACAATTCAAGAGATAGTGCGCGAACCGACCGCTGGTGGCGTGGTTTTTAGGCATGATGAGACTGGTGGCATTGAGATACTACTAATCCAGGACGCCAAGGATCGCTGGACGATTCCAAAGGGTCACATCGAAGAGGGTGAGACGGCCCAACAAACCGCCAAACGCGAAATTGGTGAAGAAGCGGGCTTGACGGATACTGAAGTATTAGGTTGGTTAGGGAAAATTCATTTTCGCTATCGACGGCTTGATAAATTAGTTTTGATGACTACTCAGATTTATTTGGTGCGTGCCAAGGGTGATACTAGCGCTATCCAAAAAGAAGAATGGATGAATGGCATTAAGTGGTTTAAATTTCACGATGCGCTCGACGCGATTGAATACGAAGACATTGGCAAATTAATGCTGATGGCTATGAAGCGAATTAGACAGGAGAATTTATGACCGGCATGCTTACAGCCCCTTATCAGGATTTTGCCCGCGAGAAGCTGGGCTTCGAATTTAACGACATCCAGTTGCTAATTACGGCCTTAACGCACCGTAGCTATGTTAACGAACACCGTAAAAGTGTTAGCGAGCATAATGAGCGCCTCGAATTTTTGGGCGACGCGGTTTTAGAGTTGGTTGTAACAGACTATCTGTTTAATAACTACAACGAGCAAGAAGGAATCTTAACCAGTTGGCGGGCGGCATTGGTACGGACTGAAAGTATTGGCGAGGCTGGTTACAAATTGGGCTATGAGCCGCTGGTTCGAATGAGCCGTGGCGAAAAGCAGGGTAGCGATCGAGCTCGTCAACAAATACTGGCGAACGCTTTTGAGGCCGTTGTGGGTGCGATTTACTTGGAGCGTGGCTATGATGACGCTTCGGAATTTATTCATAAACACATCATTAGTAAATTACCAGCCATTCTGAACGCTGGTACGTGGCGCGATGCCAAATCTCATCTGCAAGAGGTTTCACAGCGAATCGACGGCCAGACGCCTCAGTACCGTGTTATCGAAGAAATTGGCCCCGATCACGACAAGATTTTTACACTTGGTGTCTACGTTAAGGATAAATTATTGGGCAAAGGTAACGGTCCCAGTAAGCAAGTTGCTCAGCAACAAGCCGCCCAAGCCGCCTTGGATTACTACGCCGATCG
>JAJZQE010000001.1 GCA_021847685.1 bacterium
AAATGCTTTTGGCTCGCTAACGGCAAGTTCAGCTAGGACCTTACGGTCAAGTTCGATATTAGCGGCTTTTAGGCCGGCAATCAGTTTACCGTAAGTCGTACCGACTTCACGGGCCGCTGCGTTAATTCTAGTGATCCAAAGACCGCGTAGGTCGCGCTTGCGGTTGCGACGGTCCCTATAAGCATACTGCAAGGCACGGATAACGGCTTGTTTAGCAAGACGGTATGAACGTGTACGGTTGTGTTGCATTCCCTTAGCAAGCTTCAAGATCTTCTTGTGCTTAGCTCGTGCTGTGACGCCTCGTTTTACTCTCATGATTAAATTCCTAACGCTCGTCGAACGTTTTTAGCCATCGCACCTGTAACAAATGCAGTGGTGTTGATATTTCGTTTACGTCCCTTGCCTTTTTTTGAAAGCAGGTGAGCGCCGAAAGCGCGACGACGAGTCAATTTACCAGTGCTGGTAAGCTTGATTCGCTTAGCGGTTCCTTTGTGGGTCTTTAACTTTGGCATTATTTACTCCTTACTACTACACTCAGATTGCGGCCAGCCATCTGAGGCTTTTGCTCTAAAATTGCATCGTTCTCTAGTAGGTTAATGATTTTGTCGATCATAACGTACCCTAGTTCTTGGTGCGCCATCTCTCTTCCGCGAAAAACGACCAGGATTTTAACCTTGTGTCCATCGGACAAGAATTCACGGATTTTGCGCAATTTAATCTCTAAATCATTTGCACCAATTTTAAGACCAAGCCTCATCTGCTTTAGTTCTGCAGTTTTGGCATTCTTGCGACTCTTCTGTTGTTCTTTCATCTTCTGGTACTGATATTTGCCCCAGTCGATAACTTTTACAACCGGTGGATCGGCATTGGGCGATATCTCAACCAGGTCAACTCCAGCCTCTTCGGCAATTTTAAGTGCCTCACTTCTGGTAAGTATGCCAAGTTGGTCGCCGTCTGGTCCAATCACACGTAAGTTTTCTGCGCGAATTGCTTCATTGATGCGAATTGATGTACTGATTATTGTCTCCTTATTGAACGTACAATCTTTGAGTGTTAACTCGGTAGCTATTTTATCAGATGTGGACAGGTAATTCAAGCAGATTAGCCACGGTATTGCAGGGCCTCACTAATATGGGCTAGTAAAATATCATTTTCACCGTCTAAATCAGCAATTGTACGAGCGACTTTAATGATTTTTAAATAGCTACGGGCGCTTAACGATAGGCGATCAGCGGCTTTTGATAAAAGATTTTTAACTTCTGGAGAAAGTGGGGCAAACTTTGAAATTTCGCGGTTGGTCATATTAGCGTTGTATCTAGTACTACAGCCATATCTGTTTACTTGGGCTTTCTGAGCTTTTTTAATCATTTCTTTGGCAGATATATGTTGTAAATTACTCGACGATGTTGCCTCTAATAAAGTTTCATGGGGGACGCGTGAGACGTGGACTACTATATCAATTCGATCAAGTAGCGGTCCGGATAATCTTTTTTGGTAGGAAAATATTTGCGTAGCCGAGCAAATACATTCCTTTGAGCTATCCCCATAATAGCCGCATGGACAGGGATTCATTGTCGCGACTAACATAAAATCGGCTGGATAAATAGCTCGCCCTTCGGCTCGGCTAATGCCGATAGTTTTGTCCTCAAGGGGCTGGCGCAAGGCTTCAAGGCTCGCCCGTGGGTATTCAGGGAGTTCATCAAGAAATAATACCCCAAGGTGGGCTAGGCTAATTTCACCCGGCTTTGGTCGATTCCCGCCACCGACTAAAGAGATTCGGCTAGAGGTGTGATGGGGCATTCGAAACGATCGCTTGGTGATGATTTCTTCGCAGGCTTCACCCGCCAAGCTATGAAGCTTAGTGGTGGCGATTTGCTCCTCTGGAGATAGTGGTGGCAAGAGGTTGACCATGGCCTTGGCGAGCATTGTTTTGCCGGCTCCTGGCGAGCCGTTTAGCAAAATATTATGGTGGCCAGCGGCCGCGATTATCAGGGCGCGCTTGGCTTGATCTTGGCCCTTGACGTCGTCGATTAGTGGCGGCGAGTCCGGTTCGTTTAGGTCGGGCGTCTCGTTACGTACTAGTGGTAGAAGTTTAAGCTCGCTCTTAAGATGCAAAAAAATCTCTTTTAGGGAGGTGACTGGAATTACTTCAATGTCGCTGATTAAATTGGCCTGACGGGCACTGGCCACCGGTAAATAAACGCGGCTATAGCCATGACGACGGGCTGTCTCGGCGATGCTGATAGCACCCTTTATAGGTCGCAGATTGCCGTCTAGTCCTAGTTCACCAGCGTAGATAGCCTTATCAAGCTCTTGTTGCCGTAGCTGGCCGCTAACGCATAAAACGGCTAGGGCAATAGGTAGGTCATAATGAGCGCCATCTTTGG
Source organism: bacterium (assembly GCA_021847685.1). Classification (GTDB taxonomy): domain Bacteria; phylum Patescibacteriota; class Saccharimonadia; order Saccharimonadales; family Saccharimonadaceae; genus UBA1547. The sequence goes on from JAJZQE010000001.1 coordinate 2,388, forward strand.
GGAGCTCGGCCGGGGCTAGATTAATAGTGATACGCTTTTTAGGAAAATCTAATAAGGAGTTGGTAATAGCGCTGCGGACGCGCTCTTTAGCCTCGTCGATAGCCTTGTTACCTAGTCCGACGATCTGGAAAGAGGGCAGTCCATTAGTGGAATCGCTTTCAACCTCAACTAGCGACCCCTCGAAGCCTATTGGCGCAACTGTCATAACCCGAGCAACCATAAGTATCATTAGTTAATCACGACTATCCTAAACGTGCAAATAATGATATAATCAATCTGTTACGTTGGGGCTGACTTTAGCTTTGACGGAAGGATTTTAACAGGTTATTTTGCAAGTCGACCGTGGGCGTAACCCACAAATTTTAATTGCAACAGCATTTAAAACAGCAAAAGCTAAGGTAGTTGCGTTTGTTAATTCATTCCAACCCCTTACTCTTGCGCCAATCGCAGCCTAATACGCTCGATCATCACTTTCTGCAGGCGACATAGACAGCTAGTGGTGTTATAAGCATGTCGCTTATTAGTTTGATGGGCAGCAATGTCAAACTAAGACATTTTTTTGCGCGGTAATCGTAGTATTTTACGTCTGACTCCTAGCTAGGAAAGCCGTTAACAATCAAGACAGACTAAACTTGTAGACGAATAATCGGTTACCTTTCGGACCGGGGTGCGATTCCCCGCAGCTCCACCAAAATTATAAAGAAATACTCACGAGTAGTGGGTATTTTTTATTAGGTACGCTACATATACGGCTTATTTTGTAAATAAAAAAACAACCGCCTGCGAGGAACGGTTGTTTTAATGTGGAGTTTTGAATAGCTGTTTGTTTTTGGCTCCTGCATAAGTTTTTTATTCAGAAGCTACCCCTATAATATGTCGTCAAGACGCTTGTGTCAATAATAATTATAAAGATTTTTCAGTAAAAAATACCACGCATTTATCTTCAGATTTTCTATATCTGTTAGCCGATTAACTATAGCTATAATGACATGAAGAATATGCACCTCGATGATTGTAAAAAATGCGCTCGCATATGTTACTTTGCTGATTTAAGCGAACAGGCCGGGGGAATTAAGTTAAGTTTATAATGATATATAACTTGTTATTTACTTATAATAAGTTAAGAATCTGCTTAAAGTCATACATATTAATTTTATAGTCTGACCCGGTCTGGTTATAAAAATTAATTGCTCTGGGTTTTTTGGTCGCACGTAATGTCGTGCGCTTTATTCATAATGATAATCAAACATCAAAACGAAATTTTACACACACACTTGTGTTATTTAAACGTATGATAGGGCTTTTTGTATTAATATTTCGTACCGAACGTTAACGTAAATTATGGACTGCGCAAATTGACCGTTAGACATCCGTTGGCGCATTGCAAGGCCAGCGAAAAGTCTAATCATAACCGATTATATATCGCTGAACGGATAAAGGTTGTAAATATCACATTGTTGTATTTTAAATAAACATAATTTATTACATCTGTAATTATAAAACTGTAGTACGTAAAATGTAAAACCTACAACGTAAATACGACGTACTGTGTATTGACCGATCTAAGAGCTTATGGTAAGGTAGACTCAAGCTTTTAAAAAACAAACATAAAGCCAAAAATACCTTAAAAATTTAATCAGCTTCATACCGATTTTGACGAATATTCGGTAACGACACGTAGCCAAATTGACTTGCGAATGCAGGACACGTACCTTTGCTACTTGCTGGCGTTACCGATGTTTCGCCAAATTGGCGTAACGCTTTATGTCTAGTACTGACGCCTCCGGCGTCGTGGAAGCACATAGAGATACGTACAGACATATGCTCCTTAACTAAGGAGCGGTCAGTACGAATAGCCTGCAGCGGCAGGTGGTCAAGATTCACGGCTCAAATTTTATATTTAGGAGCGTCAGTTGCAATCTGGGCATTTACACTTGTCGCTCGGGCTTGTTCAAATACAAATGATTATTTGGTGTTATAGTAATCATAAGTATGTTGAAGAAAATAGTCGTCGTTATTACAATCGTAAGCCTCTGCTTACTAATCTTTCTGGTAAACACGTCAACACCTACGGGCATCGGTCCGTTTGGGATATTGGCGGTCTTTATGTCTGCTTATTTGTCATTACTTGGAGTAATGACTTTTTTTATATTTTCTGTCAGTAAACTAACGGCGCATTTGTCGACGGCTTTCACTGTTAGAAAACCAATTTTGGCACTTTCGTTTAAAAAATCATATTATTATTCGACCGTTTTTGCGGCGGCTCCGATTATGCTAATAGGCTTGCAGTCGGTCGGATCAATCAGTCCTTATGAACTAGCATTGGTAGCGTTATTTGTTGTAATTGGCTGCATCTACATTACAAAAAGAACTAGTTAATTTCTCTACATAAGCTTAATATCATTATGCTATAATTACAGATATGGAACCGGAAACCTCGTTACCTAAGAACGGACCCGAGCGAGCCCCTGATGGCTATGATCAATCTATTGAGCGCGCACCCCTGTATGTGAGCCCGGAAACCGGCATAGAAACCGGTGCGGAGCGTCGTGAGCAAGTGGCCGAAGCTGCTGCAGCTGCCGCCGACAGTAGTGGCTTGCCGACTGCCTTGCCAGCACCAGTTGTTGTGACTGCTTCGCCGGTCGACGATACAACACAGATTAGCACGGCGCCACTGGTGGCGGGGGACGATGACTTGATTGAAAAAGAATGGGTTGATCGTGCCAAGAAGATTGTGGCCGAGACCAAGGAGGATCCTTATAAGCGCGAAGCGGCAGTCAGCCAGCTTCAGAAGGATTACCAGAAAAAACGCTATGGAAGGGAATTGGGTGAGGCCTAGGCCCCTACACCTGATACAAAGGTTGGGCAAATGCTTAATTTTATCATAACAGTGGTCGTTGTTATCGCGTTGATGGGCGTGGTGCTGGCGTTTGTCTTTTCGCAGTACAAGAAAACTTTACGTGAAGCCAAAAACTACGAACGTGGTCTGAAGATGGTGCCGCTATATATACATATCCCACCGTCAAGTGATGACCTAGAGGGCAATGGCCGTGACGAGCGCGATGTAACTGAAGAGGTTTTGTCTCAGGCGCAGGTTATGTATAACATTCTAGCGAGCACGGCTACAAAAGGCTTTAAGAGTCGCGTTTATGGCCAGCGACATATTTCGCTTGAAATCGTCGCTCATGAAGGCCTTGTTCATTATTATGCGGTCGTACCAACGGTATTGATTGATGTTGTGACACAGGCGATTGCCGCGGCTTATCCTTCGGCTCGTCTGGAGGAAGTCAAGGAACGCAATATATTTAATCAGGCCGGTAAATTAAGTGGTACGATTGGTGGCGAGTTTACGCTGAAGAAGAGTTTTGTCTATCCAATTGCGACTTATCAGGAATCAAAGCGCGATGCCGCCCGGGCGCTTTTGAACGCTTTGTCGGCCGCTAATCGTGAAGATGGGATAGCGGTGCAGATTTTACTGCGACCGGCGGCTGACGGCTGGACTAAGAACTCGATTTTTTTTGCTAACCGTATTAAAAAGGACAAAGGTCAGAAAAAGACCGGGTTTGACGGTCTGTTTGATCCTAAGGCTTTAATGGAAGCTTTATGGAAACCGCCCGAAGCGAGTGATATTAAGCCCGAGGACAAGCAATTAACGTCGCTTGAGCAGTCGTTGGTTGAGTCAATTGAGGAGAAAACTAGGCATCCTGGTTACGAGACGTTGATTCGCGTGGTTGTGTCCTCAAACACGGCGGCCAGGTCGCAGACGCTACTCAAAAACGTGGTGTCGGCTTTTTCGTTATTTGACTCATCAACTAACAATGGTTATAAATTTACCGTTGCCAAAGATATTGAAGAGTTGGTGACGGCTTATATATTTAGGTTCTTTCCTCAGTCGGTCAATCAAAACATTTTAAATAGTGTTGAATTGGCGACAATATTTCACCTACCGGATCAAAATAGTATTCCGACTTCCCAGGTTCAGCGCCAGATGGCAAAACAAGTTGATGGTCCGACTCAGGTTATGGATGAGGGCTTTTTGCTCGGCTATAATGAATTCCGCGGTGTTAAAAAGCAAATCAGACTCAGTACTAATGATCGCCGCCGTCATACCTATATGATCGGTCAGACCGGTACAGGAAAGTCTGGTCTGTTAGAGAATTTGGCGTTTCAGGATATGATGGACGGTCGCGGCTTTGCCTTTATTGACCCGCACGGTGATTCAGCCGAGAAGCTGCTAGGCATGGTGCCAAAAGAGCGAGTTGAAGATGTAATTTACTTTAGTCCAGCTGATATGGAGAACCCGATTGGCCTGAACTTGTTTGAGTTTGAGAACCAAGATCAGCGTGACTTCTTGATTCAGGAATCCATCGCGATGCTCTATAGGCTGTACGACCCAGGACACACCGGTATTATTGGCCCAAGGTACGAGCACTGGTTTCGTAACGCCGCCCTGACGATTATGAGCGACCCGCAAGGCGCAACCTTTATTGATGTTCCGCAGGTTTTTAACGACCAATCATTTACAGATGAGAAGTTAAAATACGTGACTGACCGCACAGTTTTGGATTTTTGGCACAAAGAAATGGCGCAAACTAGCGAAGCGAATAAATCAGAAGTGCTCGGTTGGTTTGTCAGTAAGTTTGGCGCCTTTTTGTCGAACGAGATGATGCGTAATGTGATCGGTCAAACCAAAAGCGGCTTTAATCTACGCGAAATTATGGATAACAAAAAGATACTGCTGGTTAACCTCGCCAAAGGTCGTACGGGTGAGTTGAACTCGCAATTACTTGGTATGATTTTTGTGATGAAGTTCCAGGCGGCCGCCATGGGTCGAGCCGATGTGCCAGAGGACGAACGTGAAGACTTTGCGCTGTATGTCGATGAGTTCCAGAACTTTGCAACTGATAGCTTTGAATCAATTCTATCCGAGGCCAGGAAATATCGCCTAAACCTAGTCCTGGCAAACCAGTTTATGACTCAGTTAACTGATAAAATTCGCGAGGCGATTATTGGTAACATCGGTACGGTGATTAGCGGTCGTATCGGTATTACTGATGCCGAATTGTTGCAAAAGAAGTTTGCGCCGACTTTTGATGCCGAAGATTTAACTAAGTTGCCGAACTTCCAGACGATTGCCTCAGTTATGATTAATAACGTGCCGTCAGCCGCCTTTAGTATGGCGCTGCTGCCACCAATGGGTGCATCTAATCCGCAATTGCGTGACGCGCTCAAAAAGCTGTCGGCGGCTAAATATGGCCGTCCACGCGCCGTAGTCGAAAAAGAGATTTTTGCTCGACTTGGTGCAGGTGATGCAGCCCGTAAAGCCAAGATGGAGGCCATGAAGGACGCTCAGCGTAATCGCTTTAGTCCGCCAACTCATGCTCAGCCACAAACGGGCGGCACGTCATTTTTGGATGAGTGGCTTGCAAAACGTCAGCAGATTGTTGCATCAAAGCTAGCTACGCAGCCGTCTGTAAATGGGCAGGGCCAACCTGAGGTCAAGCCAGTTATACAGCAACCACCGGCCTCGAACACGACGTTCCAGCCCTTTCAAGCAGCTATTAATAATCCTGTAGCCGAGCCAGAAGTTCCCAAGATTAGTTCTGATGAGCAGGCTAGGCTACACGTTCATGAGCCGGGCAAAAACAATGCTGGCGACGAAATCTCGATTAAGCTACGATAGATTATTTTTTGCCAGTAACAATCAGGCGTAAGTAGTCGTAAATAATACCAATGACCCAACCGATAATGAAGGCACCGATAGTCTCGAAGCCGGATAATTGGTAGCCAATGTTTTTAGCAATCACATATACAGCCAGGGTTATGATAAAAGCCGACACCGACCCTGCCAAGATGGCATTCGGGCGGGCTACCGTCGATCCGACGACTTCGCTTACTTTCTCGACGGCCCTGTTGTGAATGACTTTACTGAACGTTCGGCTAATCGGTGGCAACTCGGCCCTTACTTCGGTCATTTGACGCTTAAAGCTAGTTTCTTTTTGCTTTTTGCCAACTGGCCCACGGTGTTGTGGCGCTTTGGGTTCGCTACTTGATTTGCGCTCTTTACCGCCAGCCTCGACACTGATGGCCGACTCCAGGGCTTCCACTCGGGCTCTTTCAGCCATGGCTTCGGCATCGCGTGGACTAAGCTCAACTGAATTTTCAGGTGTATTTGTTAGCTTTTCAAGTTGCTCGGCGGCCGAGGCAGTGTTTTCTATGCCAGCTTCAGGTGTGTTATTGAGGTTTTCTGGTTGATTACTCATAATTTTGTCCTAACTTTTAGATTGTTCCAGCGTTTAGACTGTGGCGGATAAGCCTTACTTCTGTTTTAACTTGTCGCGAGCGGGCGTAGAAGTAGGTGGTGACCGCAAGCACAATACCGGCAAATAGCAGATTTTCACTTGGACCAGTTTTTGGCAGCTGCGTGACTACTTGTTCAACAACCTTAGGAGCGGCGCAGTTAACAGATATATCAACCGAATTACCAAAGACATTGACCATGTGACAATCGTACGAAGTTGGGTCGCTTAGACCGCGGGCAGTGGCCGGAACTGGATCCATAACTCTAACAACAAAGCTACGAACTTGGCTGCCACCCGGAGCCAGGGTTACAGTGGGCCACGATATGGTTTTGGTGGTCGCATCGAGATTACCGCCACCATTGTCCACTAGTGTAGAATACTCTAACGTATCCGCTAGTTGGTCGGTGATAGTGACATCCTTCGAGGCTAAGCCAGTATTTTTGATTGTTATGGTGTAGGCAATTGTGTCGCCACCGTTTGCGATAACTGTTGATGCATCAACTGATCCCTGGGTGACATTAAGAGCAGATTTAGACTGGACGATACTTGGCGAACATTTTACATCATTAATCCATAGGCTATTATCGCCGGCGCAGGGCTGACAGTCTTTACTGTCTGCTAATAAGTTAGAGTTATAGCGGCACTTTGCCGGTGCGACTGGGGTGGGAGCGACTGGTGTCGGTGCTGGTTTTGGCGCTGGTGGTGCAGGTACTATAGTAGTCGCTATATTGCCGCAGGCCTGCATAATTGTGAACCAGCCAATTTTTGCAGAATGACCAATCCATCCATAGACTCTAGTGTTGGCTCCGTAGCCTAGAGTCATTGGACGAGCGTAGACCGTCGTAACGACGGTTCCGCTGGCGTTAGTGATTGGAACTGTTTGTTCGCCTCGGGCGGCTCCGTATAGGCTGCTACGGCCCCAGGATAGATTATTGCCACTAATAAAACTTCCGTACTTGGCGCTAGTGATTTCTTCGCGAGTAATACCGACATAATTCATAATGTCTTTTAAATTACCAGTATTATTGTCGTATGGCGCTAAAAAGTTGTTAATTGATTTGCCGATTCCGCCTCTAATGAAGTCATTTGGGCTAGACGCGTTAGCCGACTCGGGAGCTTGGAACACGGCCAAGGACTGGACGATTAAGGCTAAAACAACAAAAATTAACCCTAATCTACGAGTTGCTTCTTCTTGGCGAAGGCGCTTGGCATAAAAGCCAAGTTGGCCAACAAGTGCTGGGCTGAAAGAAAGATTTGATACAATTTTTCTAAACATTTTTGTTTTTTGTTTATTACCTCTTGTGTATCACATTAGCATAAGAAATATGTTCAGCGCAATAGCCCAATTAACTTGAGTGAACACAAATTTTTCGCTATAATAGTATTATTGTAAATAGTAAATAACTTACAGTCAGTCTGAAACAAGTGAGGGAGTTCGTAGTGGTCAAACAAAAAATAGATAAATCTTATGATGGGTCGCAGATCCAAGTTCTTGAAGGACTCGAGCCAGTTCGAAAACGCCCCGGTATGTATATTGGTAGCACCGGATATGATGGTCTACACCATTTAATAAAAGAAATTGCCGATAACTGTGTAGATGAGGCTATTGCGGGCTTTGCTAGCAAAATTACTGTCACTATATTAAATGACGGCGGCATTAGCATAGCAGATGACGGTCGTGGTATTCCAGTTGATAAACATCCTAAAACTGGTAAGAGCACCCTCGAGACTGTTTTAACAGTACTGCATGCCGGCGGAAAGTTTGGTAACGGCGGCTATAAAGTGTCGTCTGGTCTGCACGGTGTGGGCTCGAGCGTTGTTAATGCCTTGTCGATTAAGCTAGTAGCTGAAGTTAGAAAAGATAATAAGGTATACAGGCAAGAATATTCCAAGGGCGTGCCGCAGGGTGAAGTTGCAGTGGTTGGTAAGTCAACCGAAACTGGTACGACAATTACATTTTATCCTGACGAAACAATTTTTAAAGAAACCGTCGCGTTTGATTATGAATGGGTTGTGAACTACCTGCGCCACCAAGCCTACCTAACCAAAGGTGTATATGTGGCGGTTCGTGACGAGCGTACTAACGAGCGCCAGGCTTTCTACTTTGAAGGTGGTATCAAAAGTTATGTTAAGCACTTAAATATCGGTAAGGACGTTGTTGCTGACGACATTTTTTATGTCGAGCGCGAGATTGAAGATTCGATTGTAGAAGTGGCGGTTCAGTACAATAATACGTACGTCGAGATTATTAAGCCATTTGCTAATAACGTTTTAACTCCCGACGGTGGTACCCACTTAATTGGTTTTAGATCGGCATTGACTCGCGTTATTAATGACTATGCTCGAAAAAGTGGATTATTGAAAGAAAAAGAAGAGAATCTAAGCGGTGATGATATCCGCGAGGGTCTAACCGCTATTATCCTGGTAAAACTGCCAGATCCTCAATTTGAAGGCCAGACTAAAAATAAACTAGGTAACCCGGAGGTTCGTCGTTATGTCGAACAGGTGATGAACGAATACTTCGCTTATTATCTTGATGAAAACCCAGAAGTTGCTAAGAAAATCGTCGGCAAGGCGCTGCTTGCGGCCCGTGCTCGTAAAGCGGCCCGTGCGGCGCGTGACAATGTTCTTCGCAAGGGCGCCTTGGACGGCATGGGGCTGCCCGGCAAGCTTTATGACTGCTCAAGCAAAGATCCGTCTGCCTCCGAGATCTATATCGTAGAGGGTGACTCGGCGGCTGGATCGGCCAAAGAGGGGCGTGATAGCAAAACCCAAGCTATTTTGCCACTTCGCGGTAAGGTACTTAATACCGAGCGGGCTCGATTAGACAAAATGTTCGCTAATAAAGAAATTGTTGCCATGATTCAGGCCTTTGGTGTTGGTATAGGTGATACATTTGACGTTAAGGGTCTTCGCTACCACAAAATCGTCATCATGACCGATGCCGACGTCGACGGTAGTCACATTGCGACATTACTATTAACCTTCCTATTTCGCTACATGCGAGAAATTATCGAGGGCGGCTATGTCTATCTTGCCAAACCGCCACTCTACAGTATTAATCGAGGCCAAAAGAAAAATTACGTTTATGATGAACCGGACCTAGAATTAGCGCTAAAGGAGATAGTTTCACAAAAACAAGATCGTGGTACAGCGGTCAATGAGGGAGACGACCTTTTGAAACAAGCTGGTGTTACTATCTCGCGCTTTAAGGGACTTGGTGAGATGGATGCAGATCAACTATGGGAAACAACCATGAACCCAGACAATCGCGTGTTAATTCAGGTCCGCATTGAAGACGCCGAGCGTTCGGATGCGATATTTACGAAACTTATGGGCGACGAAGTGTCATTGCGTAAAGCGTTTATTCAGACACGAGCAAAAGATGCCGACCTTAATGATTTGGATATATAGGGGATAAAACGTATGAATGAAGATAATCTACCAACCGCACCACTCGATGAAGAACTTCCAATTGAAGGTGAATTGCTGACGCACGAAGATACCGCTGGTGTTGAAAAACGTACAATTGAAAAAGTCATGGAAGACAGCTTTTTCCGTTACTCGATGAGTGTTATTATCGACCGTGCCCTTCCGGATGTCCGTGACGGCTTAAAGCCGGTTCATCGCCGCATAATGCACTCCATGAATGTTAATGGTAATCGTAGTAACGCCAAGTTTGTTAAAAGTGCTCGTATTGTCGGTGATGTTATGGGTAAATTTCACCCTCACGGTGACTCGGCGATTTACGATGCGATGGTTCGTTTGGCGCAACCTTGGTCACTTCGCTATCCACTAGTTCAGGGGCAGGGTAACTTTGGTTCAATGGACGGTGATCCCGCAGCTGCAAGCCGATATACGGAAGCTCGTTTACAGCGAATTGCTGATGAAATGCTGTCTGATATTGAAAAACAGACGGTTGATTTTCGCGATAACTATGATGGATCCGAACAAGAGCCGATAGTTCTGCCTGCCAAGCTACCGAACCTCCTGCTTAACGGTCAAATTGGTATTGCGGTCGGTATGGCAACTAATATTCCGCCGCACAACCTAGGTGAATTAATCGATGCGTCGGTTGAATTAATCGATAATAAAGACGCCACCATTGATGACTTACTAAAACATGTAAAGGGTCCAGACTTCCCGACCGGTGCTGTGGTATACGGCGGTGCTCCAATGAGGCAGGCCTACATAACCGGTCGCGGTAGCGTTACGATTCGGGCGGTAGCTAATATCGAGGAAACTAAAAAAGGTCGCCACCAAATTGTCGTAACAGAAATTCCTTACGGTGTAAATAAAGCAACACTTGTTGAAAAGATTGCTGAGCTTTACAAAGAAAAGAAGATTAATATCAGTGACTTACGCGACGAAACATCACGCGGTAAGGTGCGTATCGTTATAGAGGTCAAGAAAGATGGTTACCCCAAGAAGGTGCTTAACCAACTATACAAGTTGACTGCTCTGCAAAGTAGCTTTAATTACAACATGCTGGCATTGATTGATGGCATTCAGCCAAAGATTCTTGGCCTTCAGGAAATGCTACAAGAGTTTATCAAGCATCGTCAACAAGTTGTTCGCCGTCGAACCGAATTTGAACTTCGTAAAGCAAAAGAGCGGGCACATATTTTAGAAGGTTACAAAATTGCGCTTGATCATATTGATGAGGTGATTCGAATTATTCGCGCCAGCCAGACAAGTGAAGAGGCTCAAAAGAACCTTATCGAAAAATTTGGTTTAAGCGAAATTCAGGCTCAGTCGATTTTGGCGATGCAATTACGTCGCCTAACTGGACTTGAACGCGCGGCCATCGAGAACGAACTCGACTCACTGCTGAAGATGATTAAGCGCTACGAGGAAATCTTGGCGGACGAAAAGGAAGTTTTGGCGATTATCAAGGCGGAACTTCTTGAGATGAAAGATAAGTACGGTGACGAACGTCGTTCCAAGATGATTAATAATGAGCTCGGTAAGTTTAGTGATGAGGAATTGATTCCAGAAGAAGAATCAGTTATCTTGCTGACAACTGAAAACTATATCAAGCGTACGCTTGTTAGTGAGTATCGTCGTCAGCACCGTGGCGGCAAGGGCAAGCGTGGTATGACAACCAAAGAAATGGACGTGATTGATCAGCTCGTACCAGCTTCAACCCATGATTACTTACTGTTCTTTACCAATAAGGGACGAATCTTCCGCCTAAAGGCTTATGAAGTACCGGCCGCCAGCTTGGCTGCCAAGGGTGTGGCTGCGGTTAACCTATTACAGCTTCAGCCGGAAGAACGTATCACGTCGATTATTAGGCACGCCAAGGACGCCAGTGACGACGGCTACTTGTTTATGGCCACAACCAAGGGCACTATCAAAAAGACGCCATTGAAGGATTATGCAAATATTCGCACCAACGGTTTAATTGCGATTAAGCTGGACGAGGGTGACGAGTTAAGGTGGATTCAAAAGACTGACGGTGTTAGCGATGTAATTGTGTCAACATCTGCTGGTCAAGCGATTCGGTTTAGCGAGAAGGATGCTCGTCCAATGGGACGTTCAGCCCGCGGTGTCCGCGGTGTTCGTCTGCGACCGCACGACCAGGTAGTCGGTATGGATATTGTTGGCGGCGACGGTCACAGTCTGCTGGTGATTAGTGAAAATGGCTACGGAAAAGTTACAAAAGTGGCTAACTTCCCGTCGCATAAGCGCGGTGGAGTTGGTATCAAAGCGGCGATTGTGACCGCTAAGACCGGACCAATCATTGCCGTTCAGACACTTGATCCAAATGCCAGTGAAGTACTGCTAATTTCTAACAAAGGTCAGGCCATTCGTATTAGCCTTAAGGATATTCCAACACTCGGCCGGACAACTCAAGGCGTGCGCATTATGCGCATGAGTGACGGTGACAAGGTCGCCTCGCTTGGTCTGATGCCAGAACAGGTAGTTGAATCTGAAGACGAGGAAGAGGAGTAGGGCGTCATATGAGCGCTCTATTCCCTTATATTGTAACAATCCTAATCGCCTGGTTCTCGGCTCAGGCATTAAAATACATTGTCTCTGGCTTTAAGCGTCGAAATTTTAAGGAAAGTCTGGGGCAATTGTATCTATCGGGTGATATGCCGAGCGCTCATAGTGCGACAGTGGTATCGCTGCTGGTGCTAATTGGCTTTCACGAAGGTTTTGGCTCGGCAATATTTGGTCTAGCCGCGTTATTTAGTGCAATCGTGATGTACGACGCGATGATGGTGCGGCGATCATCTGGCGAGCAGGGCCGAGCATTAACCCAGCTACTTATCGCAACAAAAAGTAACATAAAATTACCTCGCGTCGCTAAGGGACATACCCCTTCAGAAGTGGCTGCTGGCGCTATTCTAGGTTTATTTATTGGTATCATTGTTATTTTAGCTACAGCTTAGTTAAAAAACCCTTGACGCGAGACTAATTCATAGAGTATGATTGTTTAAGTCTGGTCGCAAGAACAACGCGATAACAACGTGGAGTTGAACAGATGAACAGAACTTTGACAATTTAGTTGTGCAAATCATCGTCAGTTTATTATGTGACCAAGTAGACGTATGAATGAACTTGTTTATTTATACTAAGCTTGGAAATTTTATTTCTTAGGAAATATTGAGTATGTTTGTATCGATTTATCGGTACAAACTTTTATGGAGAGTTTGATCCTGGCTCAGGATGAATGCTGGCGGCGCGCCTAACACATGCAAGTCGAGCGGTAACATGCTTCTCACTATCTTCTTCTCTTTTCTCGGAGACAGGATATCGACAATTATTTATAATTTCGATATTTAAAACGAGGGAGGAATGCTTTATGCAAAGAGAAGGAAGTGGTGAGAAGTGATGACGAGCGGCGGACGGCTGAGTAACGCGTGGGAACATGCCCCAAAGTGAGGAATAACTGCCCGAAAGGGTGGCTAATGCCGCATATGATCTTCGGATTAAAGGATTTATCCGCTTTGGGAGTGGCCCGCGTTCGATTAGGTAGTTGGTGAGGTAAAGGCTCACCAAGCCTACGATCGATAACTGGTCTGAGAGGATGATCAGTCAGACTGGAACTGAGATACGGTCCAGACTCCTACGGGAGGCAGCAGTGAGGAATCTTCCACAATGGGCGAAAGCCTGATGGAGCGACGCCGCGTGCAGGATGAAGGCCTTCGGGTTGTAAACTGCTTTTATAAGTGAAGAATATGACGGTAACTTATGAATAAGCACCGGCTAACTACGTGCCAGCAGCCGCGGTCATACGTAGGGTGCAAGCATTATCCGGAGTGACTGGGCGTAAAGAGTTGCGTAGGTGGTTAGTAAAGCGAATAGTGAAACCTGTCGGCTCAACCGACAGACTATTATTCGAACTCACTAACTCGAGAATGGTAGAGGTAACTGGAATTTCTAGTGTAGGAGTGAAATCCGTAGATATTAGAAGGAACACCAATGGCGTAGGCAGGTTACTGGACCATTTCTGACACTAAGGCACGAAAGCGTGGGGAGCGAACCGGATTAGATACCCGGGTAGTCCACGCCGTAAACTATGGATACTAGCTGTTGGAGGTATCGACCCCTTCAGTAGCGAAGCTAACGCGTTAAGTATCCCGCCTGTGGAGTACGGTCGCAAGACTAAAACATAAAGGAATTGACGGGGACCCGCACAAGCGGTGGAGCGTGTTCTTTAATTCGATGATAAACGAAGAACCTTACCAGGGTTTGACATCCCTTGAATTACTCCGAAAGGAGTGAGTGCTTTATTGAGCAAGGTGACAGGTGATGCATGGCCGTCGTCAGCTCGTGTCGTGAGATGTTTGGTTAAGTCCATCAACGAGCGCAACCCTTGTGATTAGTTGTATTTTTCTAATCAGACTGCCCCGGTAACGGGGAGGAAGGAGGGGATGATGTCAGGTCAGTATTTCCCTTACACCCTGGGCTAGAAACGCGCTACAATGGCCAGTACAATGCGGAGCGAAGTCGCGAGATGGAGCAAATCGCATCAAAGCTGGTCCCAGTTCGGATAGTAGGCTGAAACTCGCCTGCTTGAAGTCGGAATCGCTAGTAATCGCAGATCAGCATGCTGCGGTGAATACGTTCCCGGGTCTTGTACACACCGCCCGTCAAACCATGAAAGTCACCAACACCCGAAGTCCGATTCGTCGGCCTAAGGTGGGGGGGATGATTGGGGTTAAGTCGTAACAAGGTATCCGTACCGGAAGGTGCGGATGGATTACCTCCTTTCTAGGGAGAGTTATGCCAGCAATACGAGTAATCTATTGCTGAAGCTAGGTCGGTCTTTTTGTTGTGTTGAGCTTACATAACAATATATGTCCTTCGGGACAAAGACTAAGTTCGAAAAAATCTCGACGTAGACTTGACGATGATTGCACAACTAACTTGTTAAAATAGAGAATCCTCTAGCGAAAACTAGGGGATTTTTCTATTCCGTAAGCTATCGTAAAGGTTCCGGCGTCAGCTCATCTTATAACCCTTGCGATAAGAGGCTAGTTGATATAGAATGGTTTAAGTTCACGGTTGATATGGGGCAATAGCTCAGTTGGCTAGAGCACCTGCTTTGCAAGCAGGGGGTCCAGGGTTCGAGTCCCTGTTGCTCCACCATACGGGGTGAACTAGGTTTACGCCTAGATCACTCCACCAAGAACTAATTTACAATTAAAGCATTTTCTAAATTGTGGGCGACTAGCTCAGCTGGTTAGAGCGCGTCACTGATAATGACGAGGTCGGAGGTTCAAGTCCCTCGTCGCCCACCATTTAGAAGATGCTTTTTTGTTTGGCATTTATATATAAAAATAGACTATTATATAGATGATATGCACGAAAAGTATTTCCTACAGGCGGCCGAGACTGCCAAGCGGGCAACTTGCCACCGAGCGCACTGCGGATCGGTAATTGTTTCAGCCGATGGCATGGTTGTAGGTCGTGGATTTAATGCGCCACCGCTAGGTGATGAGTCGCAGCGAACATGTGACAATGAGTATCATAGTGATAAAAAGCCAAAGTCGGACAAGACATGTTGCGTCCACGCTGAATGGAATGCGATATTAAATGCCCTGCGCGATTATCCAGATAAGGTAGCAGGGGCAACGTTGTATTTTATGCGTATTGACGACAATGGTCAGTTCACGCAAGCTGGAGATCCATATTGCACAGTTTGCAGTCGATTAGCCCTTCAAAGTGGTATCAAAACTTTTGGATTATGGAATAGCGGGCCTCAAATGTATGATACGGGGTTATATAACCTCAAATCATACGAATACTTTGCATAAAAACACTTGCAAAAAGCCATTTTGGCGAGTATAGTTACTAGGAGTTAAGCGAATGTTCATTACGAACCTCTGGCGATACGCAGTAAAGTGCATCGTAAGAGGTTCTCTTTATTGCAAAAAATACAGCAGAAACCCCTTTACACTATGCGAGATAAAGTGGTAACATCGAAAGGCTTGAGATCAGACAATGTACATCGCAATCGATGTGTATGAATGTGACCTCAAGGTGTGAGACACAGGCAATTTAACAATTTGGATGTAAGAAAGATTTTTAAAGATTGACGGCAAGTAAAAGGTAATAATGGTTATTGCCAATTACTAGTTAAGTCAATGCATAAAAAGGTACTCAAGAGCACACAATGAATGCCTAGACGTATAATACCGATGAAGGACGTGGAAGACTGCGAAAAGTCTCGGGGAGCTGTCAACAAGCTTTGATCCGGGAATGTCCGAATGGGGAAACCCAATACGAGTCATGTCGTATTATCTGCACCTGAATATATAGGGTGTTTGACGGGAACCAACTGAACTGAAACATCTTAGTAGGTTGAGGAAAAGAAAATAAATAATGATTTCCGGAGTAGTGGCGAGCGAAACGGAATCAGCCCAAACCTTTTACATTTTTGCCTGGTAATTTATTACTGGGTAAATAAGTTTTCAGACGAATATGTATAAGGGGTTGTGAGATTACACAAGACCAAGTCAGAGAGCTGAAATTTATTTCAGTCATCTGATTTGCGATCACGAACTGAAAATAGTGAGTAAGGTAAGAAAATGATGTAGTTATCGGAATGGTTTGAATGACCAACCAGAGAGCGTGAAAGTCGCGTATGTTAAAACTACATTGACCTTATATGTGTTTTCTCGAGTAGGACGGGGCACGAGAAACCCTGTTTGAATCCGGCAGGACCACCTGCCAAGGCTAAATATATTATGCGATCGATAGTGAACTAGTACCGTGAGGGAAAGGTGAAAAGAACCCCGGGAGGGGAGTGAAATAGATCCTGAAATTGTGTGCTTACAAGGAGTCGGAGCGGATTTATTCCGTGACGGCGTGCTTTTTGTAGAACGATCCAGCGAGTTAATTTCTGATGCAAGGTTAAGTCAAGTGACGGAGCCACAGTGAAAGCGAGCCTGAATAGGGCGTTGGCACCTTCGCACTGAGCAAAATACTCTGTGGACGCATAGCGCTGATTTTGGCAAAGTGAAAACTTTTCAACGTATTTCCGATACGTTTCAAAGTTTTCGCAAAGCCAAAACCGAGCGATCTGTGCCCACAGGCGCATTTTGTCCAGCGTGAAGGTGCCGAAAGTATCAGGAATTAGACCCGAAACCGGGTGACCTAACCATGAGCAGGTTGAAGCTACTGTAATAGGTAGTGAAGGACCGAACCGTCGTACGCAGCAAAGTGCTCGGATGACTTGTGGTTAGAGGTGAAATGCCAATCGAACTCGGAGATAGCTGGTTCTCCTCGAAATAGCTTTAGGGCTAGCGTCAATTAATTAGCCAACGGGGGTAGAGCTCTGTAAAGGACTGGGGTCCGCAAGGATACCCACCCTTAACAAACTACGAATACCGTTGGTGGTACATTGGCAGTTAGAACGTCGGGGCTAAGCTCGGCGCTCGAAAGGGAAACAGCCCAGACCATCGTCTAAGGTCCCTAAATATACACTCAGTGGGAAACAAGGTGAGATTTCTTAAACAGCTAGGATGTTGGCTTAGAAGCAGCCATTCATTTAAAGAGTGCGTAACAGCTCACTAGTCAAGAGATCTTGCGTGGAAAATGTAACGGGGCTCAAGTGTATTACCGAAGACATGGATGTGACGTAAATTTATTTACGCACGTGGTAGAGGAGCGTTCCTATCTGCAGTGAAGCTGAACTGTAAAGTTTGGTGGAGCGTTAGGAAGTGAGAATGCTGGAATGAGTAACCATAAGACATGTGAGAATCATGTCGGCCGTAAGAGCAAGGTTTCCTGAGCCATGGTAATCATCTCAGGGTTAGTCGGGCCTAAGCCGAGGCGCATAGCGTAGGCGATGGACATCAGGTTAATATTCCTGAACCGGTTATAATTTGTACACTGTTCACGGTGGAGTAATCGAAGCGAATTCATGGTATGTATTCGTCCAACCTGGCGGGAACGCTAAGGGAGTGAAAGTTGTTCTTCGGAACGATGATTTCGGTGAGGACACTGGCTAGAAAAGCAGATGTACGCGTGATTATAGCCGCCCGTACCGCAAACCAACACAGGTGCTCGAGTCGAGTAGACTCAGGCTTACGAGAGAACCTTCGCTAAGGAACTCGGCAATACAGCGACCGTAACTTCGGGATAAGGTCCGCCCCCACATCATTCGATGTGAGCCGTGTTCAACTAACTTGGTGAAAGGTGGTTAGAATAAATAATTGAGTATGCGTAGTAGCAATACTATGTATCAAAAACCTTTTTTTAAATCACAATTTTTTACTGAGATAGACAAATCATGATTGATTTTAATGATTCTTTGAGCACGACCTCTCATATCTGATGATGTGGGGGCCGCAGCAAAAGAGCCCACGGAACTGTTTACCAAAAACACAGGTCTCTGCTAATTCGAAAGAAGATGTATAGGGGCTGACTCCTGCCCGGTGCTGGAAGGTTAAGGGGAGCGCTTTACGGTGCGAACTGAAGCCCCAGTGAACGGCGGCGGTAACTATAACCGTCCTAAGGTAGCGAAATTCCTTGTCAGGTAAGTTCTGACCCGCACGAATGGAGTAATCATGTGGGCACTGTCTCAGCGAAGGACTCGGTGAAAGTGCATTGGCGGTAAAGATGCCGTCTGTCCGTACCAGGACGAGAAGACCCCATGGAGCTTTACTACAGCTTTACATTGATCCAGGTTACAACATGTGTAGAATAGGTGGGAGCCTTTGAAGCAGATACGCTAGTATTTGTGGAGGCGCCAAGTGAAATACCACCCTTGTTGTGACTTTGATCTTACTATTACCATTATCTGGTAGTAGGACCGTGTATGGTGGGTAGTTTAACTGGGGCGGTTGCCTCCTAAAGAGTAGCGGAGGCGTTCAAAGGTTGGCTAACTTCGGATGGAAATCGAAGTGATAGTGTATGCGCACAAGCCAGCTTGACTGTGAGGGGTACATCCCAAACAGAGACGAAAGTCGGAGCAAGTGAACCGCTTTACGTACATTTTTGTACATGAATGTGGGATCGAAAGCGAAAACGGATAAAAGTTACCCTGGGGATAACAGGCTTATAGCGCCCAATAGTTCACATAGACGGCGCTGTTTGGCACCTCGATGTCGGCTCATCACATCCTGGAGGGGGAGCACCTTCCAAGGGTTCGGCTGTTCGCCGATTAAAGTGGTACGCGAGCTGGGTTCAGAACGTCGTGAGACAGTTCGGTTTATATCCGGTACGGACGCAAGGAAATTTGAGGAGATCTACCCCTAGTACGAGAGGACCGGGGCGGACAAACCTCTGGTGTATCGATTGTGGCCACCTGCTGCATTGTCGAGTAGCTACGTTTGGAATAGATAAGTGCTGAAAGCATATTAAGCACGAAACTAACTTCAAGATAAGATTTCCCTATGAGGACACTGAAAGAATATCAGTTTGATAGGCGCAAGGTAGAAGTGCAGCAATGCATGTAGCTGAAGCGTACTAATAGTCCCATCGCCTTTTTATGTCCTTGTCACTGTATGTTAATGCTTGCATTAACAGAGGTGATGAGGTAGACTTAACTAGTAATTGATGATAATCATATTGTGATTAGCGCGTCAGTCAATAAAAATGACTTACATCCTTAATAATTTCGACAACCGTATGGACATCGATAGGTTAGAAGATAGAAGGTAGAATATAGAATATAGCAAATCGCTAAATTCTAATCGCTACATTCTATATTCTACCCAAATCGGTGCCCATGGCGCTGGGGAAACACCTGTTCTCATTCCGAACACAGAAGTTAAGCTCAGCAGCGGCGATTATACTGCGTAAGTGGGAAACTAGCACGGTGCCGAATTATAAAAAGACCATCCGAATAGGATGGTCTTTTTCTTTGGCTAAAATGCTTAAGATAATAATGCTACCAATAGATGTAGTGATCTAAATTCTATCCTCGATATTGACATTATTAACTACTTATGCTAATATCAGATAATTATATGATTAACAATAAAACAGAAAAAATTCCAGAACCAAGAGTTGAAGATAAAATTGTCGACATTGCTATAGATCTAATAGATAGCAATCCAGAATCAGGAAATGGTGATCATCCCGAGCTATCTTCCGCAGTTTTTTATGTTTCAGCCAATGACTTAGGTGATGGTAAGTATCCATCTCTTAAAGTTACGGTTCCGAAGGAAGAGTATTCAGAAAAATATGGTTGGAGGGCTGAACTTACTTTTGGAAATCAGGACCCGGCCTTGAGTACTCACATCCTTATTAGGAAGGATGGCACAACTGCAATCTCAGACTTCACCGAAGGAGCACGTGATAAGACTTTGGATGCAGAAAGAATTGTAGCCATTGAAAAATACTTAGAGGATGTCAAGAGTACTCTCATACACGACGCTTAATTTAGGATTTTAGGCTTAAAGTATAAAAAACGACCAATCTCGCAGATGTGGTCGTTTTTATTTGAATCATAATTTTGGATTCAAACAGGTGCTAAATAATAATATCGCACCGCGCGATTATTTGCAACAGCATGAATATAATAAAAAAGCGCTTATGTACATATTGACAAAAAGCATAAGCTATGCTATTATGTGGAGCATACACATATCATGTGTGAGGTAAACAGGAGGGTTTCGGCATAATTTTTATGTGGAAACCTTTTTTATTCGCTGTACAGCGAAAGAGGAGAAATAATATGGCAGGAACAAAAGCTGGCGGCAAATTGGCCGCTGCAAAGAATCTAGCAAAAGACCCAAGCTTTTACGCAAAGATCGGTAAGATCGGCGGAGAGCGTGGTCACACTGGTGGATTTGCCGCTAACCCTGAATTAGCCCGCATTGCCGGTGCTAAGGGTGGCCGCATTAGCCGCCGCAAAAAAGCTTCAGTTTAATCTGGAGTTGGCAACAAAAACGCGCTTCATTGAGGCGCGTTTTTGATTCGCTTTAATTAAATGGAGAAACGTCGAAGCGCACAGACACGGGCTTCATTAACGCGCCACTTATGGCTACAGGCTGGACAGCTGTAAGCTAATTTTTTAGTCTGCATCCCGGTAGCGCCACAGTTTGGGCATGTACTACGGGCATGTAGCCAGTCACGGTAGGAATCTAGGTTAGATTCGATAAAATCCTCATCAATTGTCAGATTGTATTTACCAGATAGATCCTTGGCCGTGTCCCAAGCGGCGCGCTCCATGGCGATAAGGGTGACATCACGGTCGTAATCACTGTGTTTAAGTAGACCGTGCGATAACTCGTGCAGTAAATAGGCGTAGCCATCTTTATTCGAATACTTCTCGCTATAGTAAACGGTCTGCTTACTGGGCGACCACAGATAGTCGTCAGCTGGCTGAAAGTCGATGGTCGGATAGTCCGATTTAAGCTTTTTTAGTATCGAGTACGTCGAGGGCATAGTAGTAACAGCCGTAAATCACCGCTTCTTCTGGGTGGGCGGCTTGGATTATTTTTGGAGTAGGGATGTGCTCGGGTAGTTTTTCTTTCAGTATGCCAATCAGCATGTCGCCGTAGCGTTCAAAGTAGGTACCGATACTACCGCCAATAATGATAATATCTGGTTGTATGATAGGAATCATCGCCAAAAAGCCACGACTAATTCGGTCGGCAATCTGATACCAGGTGCGTTTACTGGTGATATCACGAGCGTATTTGCCATACGTTTTGAAGATCGCTTGGCCCGAGGCGAAACTTTCCCATTCGCGCACCACGCCATCAAACTCGACTAGGGCGCGGCCGGCTTCGCTGTAGCGTAGTCCTGGGTCGATGTGGCCATTAGTGATAACGCCGGATCCGATACCGGTGCTGACGGTGACGTAAAGTGATGAGGCTGGTTGGGTCTTTAGGGCGCGAGTTTCGGCGAGGCCGGCAAGGTTAGCGTCATTCTCGACGTAAACTGGTGCACCACCTAAAACACCCTTAAATGCAGCACCAACATCAAAATTGCGCCATTTAAGGTTGTTGCACCAAATGGCGACATCGTTACGGATAATACCAGGGATAGCGATAACGACCGCGTCGATTTTGCGTTCGCCAAACTCTTTTTCTAGGGTCTCGCGGACGATGGCCGTGTATTCTTTTGTGTCCTTTGGAGTCGGAAATTTAAGCTGTTTGCCGATAACGCCATCTTTAAAATAGCTAGCGATTAATGTTTTTGTTCCACCGGTATCGATTGTTATTATCATAATATTTTTAGTGTATCACACGACCACCGTTGTAATCTTAATAAGATAGGGCTATAGTTAGTACATAATAAACCTGAGGTGTTATATGATTTCATTGAAACGAACAAATCAGGGTGGGTCAGTACAGACATTCTTTATCATTGGTCTATTACTCGTGCTGGTCACGATTGGTGCGGCACGTTATGTCGAATTGCGTGGTGCGCAGGTGCGGCGCGATCAGGCTATTGCACAGGCTGAAAAACAGCTAAAAACTGATCAGGCTTCGTCAAACTCCGGCAGTACGGCGACAAATTCCGGCGGTACAAATTCAGGACAAGTGGCGGCACCGTCAAGCTCGAGCAGCGGTACGTCATCACAACCATCAACCACGACAACTCCAAGTGCTGTCGCTGGGTCTTCGGTTTTACCGACAACCGGTCCATCGACCACATCAATCATCAACATTGTATTTATTGGCTTACTGTCGGCTGTCACGGCTGCTTATCTTGCATCCCGTCGTCAGCTCGCTCGCTCTCTTTGACTTAGACGTCTATTAGGGGTATAATTGTACGTAATCTAGGTGTGAGTGTCTTTTAGCGCGCGCCCCAAGAATATTAATTTAAGGAAGGAGTCTGAATAAGACTTATGGCAAAAGCCACAATAACAATGGATGAATTGCTCGCTGGACTAGACGACAGCGTCAAGCAGTTAACGCAAGGTGAAGTAATCACTGGTAAAATTTTAGTAATTCGCAAACACGAAGTTTTGGTTGATCTAGGCGCACAAGGTATTGGTCTTGTGCCACGACGCGAAGTCGGCTACTCACGCGCCCTAAATATTGGCGATGAAGTTACAGCTAGTATCGTTGATGCCGAGCTTGATAACGGTTACGCGCTATTATCTCTCCGTAAAGCCGCCAAAGATCGTGGTTGGGACGAAGTTGCTGCCCGCATGGACAGTGGTGAAATTATCGAAGTTTCACCATACGACGCTAACCGCGGCGGACTACTAGTAGAATTTGATGGTGTTCGTGGGTTCCTGCCGGTTTCTCAACTATCAGCCGAGCACTACCCACGAGTCGGCTCAAGTGACAAGGACGAAATTTTGCAACGTTTGAACGTTCTAATCGGACAGACTTTGAAAGTTCGTATCTTGGACTGTGACCGCAAAGCCAACAAGCTAATCTTTAGTGAAAAAGAAGCCATCAAAGACGGTCTATCGGCCCGATTTGAAAAACTTGCCGTTGGCGACAAGGTTAAGGGTGTCGTAACTGGTGTTGTTGACTTCGGCGTATTTGTTAACGTCGAAGGTATCGAAGGCCTAGTTCACATCAGTGAAATTAGCTGGGAGCGTGTTAACAATCCTGGCGATTACGTCAAGGTTGGTCAAACAATCGACGCCAAGATTATCGCTATCGACAAAGACCGCCTAAGTCTAAGCATCAAGCAACTCAGCGAAGATCCTTGGATGAGTGAAGTCGAGCAATTCAAAAAGGGTGATAAAGTCGAAGGAACCGTAACGCGGATTACGCCATTTGGTGCCTTTGTCCAAATCAGCCCAGCCGTCGAAGCCCTAGTCCACGTTAGTGAACTTGGTGGCGGTGATGATCAAGATCCTGAAAAGGTATTTACGCTAAACGAACGCAAAGAATTCGTTGTGCTTGATATCGAGAAGGAAAGCCGCAAAATCTCGCTTAGTTTGAACGCTAAAGCAAAAAAATAATCTAAACAAGCTGACCTGGTCGCCCCTTCGGGGGCGATAAGCGGGTAGAAAGGAGCATTGTCATGGCCGAGAAAGTTATCGTTGTTGCCGGCTCTATTACAGTTGGGGAACTCGCCGAAACGCTCAATCTACCCGTTACAAGTCTAATTGGCGAGCTGTTTAAAAACGGTATCGTGGCGACGATTAATCAGCGCCTTGATTTTGAGACCGCCTCGATTATTGTCGAGGAATTGGGTCTGGACGTTGAGCTTCAAAAAAAGGACGTTTCGACGCTTAGTAACCACAAAACCCACCAATTATCTGACAAGGCGACTGCTCGTCCACCAATTGTTGCCGTCATGGGCCACGTTGACCACGGCAAGACTAGCCTGCTAGATTCGATTCTTGGTACCAAAGTTGCCGACAAAGAAGCTGGTGGTATTACGCAGCACATTAGCGCTTATCAAACGGTCCGTAATGGCCGCTCAATTACGCTGCTTGATACTCCAGGACACGAAGCTTTTGCTGCTTTACGTCAGCATGGCGCCACTTTGACCGACGTGGTTATTATTGTGGTAGCTGGTGATGATGGTGTGAAGCCGCAAACGGTTGAGGCGATTCGCTTTGCTAAATCAGCCAACGCCAAAATCGTCGTCGCCATTAACAAAATGGATAAAGAATCAGCTGATGCTGATCGCGTCAAAGCCCAACTGGCGACCGAACATGGTCTTAACCCCGAAGAATGGGGTGGCGATACTGTTATGGTGGAAGTTAGCGCCAAGACCGGTAAGGGCGTTGATAAACTGCTTGATATGGTCCTACTGGTCGCTGATCTAGAAGAGTTAAAAGCCGACATTGACGCACCAGCCGAAGGCCTCGTGATTGAATCACACATGGAAGTCGGTCGTGGTTCGGTTGTCGGTTTGTTAGTCGAACAGGGCGTTCTAAAACCGGGTCATTTCTTGGTGGCTGGCACCGCTTACGGCAAAGTCCGAACCTTGCTGGATTACATGGGCAAAACTCTCAAAGAAGCTGGTCCATCGACGCCCGTAACGATTACAGGGCTTAAGGAGCTACCGCAATTTGGTGATACTTTCTCGATTGTAAAGAGTGAAAAAGAAGCTCGTAGCGCCGTTATGGCTGCTCGGATTGAAAACGAAAAAAATGCCGCCAGTACTAATGTTACTGGGGCGGATTTACTTAAAATGATGAATCAGCAACATGACTCGCAGGAGTTTAATGTTATCGTTAAAGCCGACGTTCAAGGTTCGCTGACATCAGTTATCGATAGTCTTCGTCTAATTGACGCCCACGGTGAGATTATCGTTCGAGTCGTCAGTAGTGGCGTCGGTAGTATCTCTGAAAATGACATTCGCACGGCCAACGATGGCAACACGATTATTTATGGCTTTAATGTTAGCCTACCGCCTGCCGTTAAACAGCTAGCTGCCCGTGACAAGGTCCAGGTTCGTCTTTATAAAGTTATTTACGAACTACTCGATGATGCTCGCGCCTCAATGGAAGCGATGCTTAAACCTGAAGTCGTCGAGACTGAGGTGGGTAAGCTGACAATCAAGGGTATCTTCCGAACACTTAAGGACGAGATTATCGCCGGTGGTGAGGTTACTAGTGGCAAAGTTTCAGCTGGCCTGCTTACCCGAGTAATTCGTGGTGGTGAACAAATTGCTGAAGTTGAAGTTATTAAAGTTCAACGTCAACAACAAGAAACCAAAGATGTGTTTGAAGGTGAAATGTGTGGCCTAAGCCTTAAGATTCACAAGAAACTTATCATGGAAGAAGGCGACAAGCTCGAATTCTTCACCCGCGAACTAGTTAAACGTACGCTTAACTAGGCTTGTAACAATTATTATTGCTCTTAAGATTACCTGATGATATAATCCAGCATAGAAACAGTAGTAAAAAAACAAAAAAGGTGACATCAGCATGCAGCAAGATGAGCTAGATAAATTTATTAATCAAATACTAGACGAAAAGCAGCTGTCTGGTGTTAGTGATGAAGTTCGCGTGCAGCTTGTCGCAGACCTAAAAGAACGCTTAACTGACCAGATCAATCGTGCTCTTATAGATACCATTCCTGAACAAAAAATTGATGAGCTTAATAACTTACTCGATAACAGTGAAGTGACAGATGAACAAATTCAGCAATTCATTATTGATTGTGGTGTTGACGATAAGAAAGTAGCGCTGGAGACTATGCTTCGTTTCGCAGAACTATACCTTGGACGCCAAGTTATAAAATAAAACTATGAACGAAAATCCGCAACCATCGTCGGAAACAAAACTCAGCCTGGCTATAATCGACCAGTCATTTGACGCTGAACAGGCGGCACATCGCGAGGCGGTTAGATTACGAACTGAAAGACTAAATGATGGTAACGCATTTTCAAGGTTCACAAAAAGTATTTGGGATAATATTGCCGGTGATTATATGCAGCTTCGCGATACAAGGCGTGCCAGGCAGGCAATTGAAGCCAATGGGCATGTCCAAATGTTCGAGCAGTCGGCCACCGAGGCAGAATCGACGCGTCTAGCGACAATTGATAGATTTACGAGTGAGTACGAGGAAACTATACACGCGGAAGCCGGTGAGAAGCGAGAAATTTTGGATAGTGAGAATGAGCTAGCGGTCGAACTTAAACAAGTTATACGCAGAAATATTAACGGCGAACTACCAGATGCGGCAGCTCACGAGGAAAGCCTGCGTATCTTGAACGTATATAGTGACAAGCATGGAGTTGAAGCTCTTAAAAATGGCAAGGTAATGACTGACAACTTTTTTGCTATTCGCGATGCAGTTTTAGGTGCAAAAGAGCATGGAGAGAGTGTAGACCGGGTACTTGAGAATATGACGGTTACAGTGGGAGAATCACGATCGGATGTGCGAACCGAGGCGAACTATACGGTCGTCGATAGAGCAATTGATAAATTAAGTAAATCGAAGGTCGGGTCGTTAGTTGGTCCAGAGGTGGTGGCAACGACGGCAACACTGGCAGGTACATTGCTTCGGTTCGGTAGCAAAAAAGTAGTTGGCGCTGCGGCTATGACAGTTGTGCCTGGGGCTGCGGCCGGCTTATGGGCGGGTATAAGAGAAAATAAAAAAGTTAAGGATGAACGAGCGGACCATTTGCGCGACATGGCACGTGGTATGGAGTTTGAGGCGGGTTCAAAGCGTCGTGAAGATATGGATTCAACGCGCTATGAAATGGTTGAGGCTGGTACTTTGGCTGATGAGCTGCGGAGCCGATTCGATGAAGATGTCAATCTTGATGACCATGATACCCTGAGGGGTTCAATTGACGCGCTGGCTGCGGTTCAGGCGCGCGTGCGTTTGTCTGATCAAAGAAAAATTGATTTAATT
>JAJZQE010000041.1 GCA_021847685.1 bacterium
AGCAAATTGAGTGGATGTTTGAATTTTTGTCCGGTGTTGTCGAGCTAGACATGAGCCGCGTTTACGTTACTTGCTATATCGGAGACGACCGTTATTCAATTCCAAAAGACACCGAAGCGGCTGGTGTCTGGAGGGATTTATTTGAAGCTGCTGGTCTTAGTGCCGGTGAAGCCGAAATTGGTTCTGAAGCCGATGGTTATAGCCGCGGTATCAACGAGGGGGAGCGAATTTTTTATTACGATGGAAGTAAAAACTGGTGGAGTCGTAACGGTTCGCCTGAGACTACGCCAATCGGTGACCCATGCGGCCCTGATAGTGAAATGTTTTATGATTTTGGCACGCCACACAACCCCGAGTTTGGTGAATTTTGTCACCCCAACTGTGATTGTGGCCGCTTTATGGAGATTGGCAATAATGTCTTTATGGCTTACAAAAAAGTTTCTGAAGGTGAGTTTGCGCCACTTGAACAGCCCAACATTGACCATGGCTCGGGCCTAGAGCGTATTGCCGCTGCTAAATTAGGTAACCCTGATGTCTTTAAAATCAGCTTGATGTGGCCAATTATTGAAAAACTTGAAAATTTAAGTGGCAAAAAATACGATAGTCATACCGAAAGTATGCGCGTAATTGCTGACCACCTGCGCGCTGCCACCTTCCTGGCAGTTGATGGCTGCGTGCCAAGTAATAAAGAGCAAGGCTACGTCATGCGCCGCCTAATTCGCCGTGCTGTTCGTTTTGCCTTTGATTTAGGTATCGAGCAGAACTTTTTAGAGCAAGTTGTGCCGGTAATTGCCGATTTATACCACGACGATTTTCCGGAAGTTGCTGATAACCGCGATAATATTATCGCCGTACTAGTTAAAGAAGAAAAAGCTTTTCGCCAAACACTTCGCAAGGGTTTGAAGGAATTCGAAAAGATGTTTGCTAATTCTAGTAGCAATGTTGAAGTCGGTTCGGTTCTATTTACTCTTTATGACACCTACGGTTTTCCAGTTGAATTATCGACCGAAGAGGCGTTCAAACAGGGAATTGACTTGCCTGACGACTGGCGACAGCAATTTGACGCCAAAATGGAAGAGCAGCGTAACCGATCACGCACAGCGACAAAAGGCGAGTTTAAGGGTGGTTTGGGTGGCCAGGATGATATTCACAAAAAATATCACACTGCTACACACTTGTTGCAATCTGCGCTTCGCCAACTTTATGGTCCCGAACTACGCCAACACGGCAGCAATATTAATGAAGAGCGCCTGCGGTTTGACTTTAACCACGACGGCAAAATGGCCGGCGAAGACATCAAAAAAGCCGAAGACCTAGTCAACGGCTGGATTGCAGCGGATTTGCCAGTTACATTTAAAGAATATCCAACTCAGCAAGCCCTTGATATGGGTGCAATCGGGCCATTTGGCGAGCGCTACGGCGAAACCGTTAGGGTCTATCAGATGGGCGAGGGCGATAACATGGCTTCGCTCGAAATCTGCGGTGGTCCTCACGTTGACCATACCGGTCATCTGGCCGAAGGTGGCAAAATGTTCAAGATTATCAAAGAAGAATCTAGCAGCGCTGGCATTCGGCGTATTAAAGCTGTCCTAGTATAGATTAAATTCGGTTTTTATAATGTTTCGTCGGGTAGCGACTCTAAACTAATGTGGCGACTCTCTTGGGCCGCACCGATTAGCTTTGCAGTCTCGTCCCTAATTACAGCTAGGGCGATTTCATAATCTTCCTGCCGAGTATGTAGGTAATCTGACAGGCTATTATCGGTTCCAGGGGTTCGAAACTTAATGTCAAGCCCCTTGTCGATATTAATCTCAACCATTCTATCATTGGCGTCGTAATCTTGATAAAAAATAGTTACACTTGCCAGCTTATCATCATCCATCAGGCCTTCTTGGCTAAACCAAACTTTTGTATGTTCGCCAAGCTCATAAGTGTAATTTGCTAATGTGGAGAAAGCGGCGGCTTCAAGCGCATCGCTCATACCTTCACCAACGACCCTTTCGAACACACTATCTGTTGCGGTTCGTCGTTTAACTGCCGGGTCTAGGCCACGTTGCGACATACTGTATAGAAAGTCGTTAATCTGCCAGTCCGGTACTCTGTCAATTTCAAACGGATTGCCGCTATTGTCGATAATCTGATCTTTACAGGGCACTTTGTCGTTCTCGGGGCCGACGGCATCGCGTGATATGTAGATTCGACCAAACGAGCCATACATTTCAAGCGTGGTCGATGAGACTTCTTCTTCGATACTAACGGTTACGTCAATTGAGCTAAAGCTCTTTTTGCCAATATAATCATCAATTGCCGATGGGTAGGCATAGACATCTCGACCCATTCCAATCATCGTGTAGGTGTAAGATGTTCGATCGGGCTTTTTGTATCGCTTAAGCGTATCAATTAATTTGCTAGTTGTATCAAGAAATTCGAGCTCATTTTTAAAAAGCTCCACGTCATCTTTGGGCGAAATTTTATCGGCGTCGGCCGATGATTCAAAGGGTTCTCGCTCGTAAGGACTATCCATACTCTTATTATACCATAAAATAACATTATATACAACTCTTTGTGAGCATAAGCACCTTTGGTATATAATGGTATTTACTCATGGTATTTGAAAAATTACGAACAAACCGCAAAGCCGATACATCAAATGATTATATTGTCGCTCTCGATATTGGTACCGAGTTTGTTAAAGCGTTAATCGCCAAATTGGAAGACGATAGTCTAAGTATCGTCGGCGTCGGTCGGGCTCGTCAGGAACTTAGTGACATGCACTCCGGTGCTATCGCTGACATTGCTGGTGTTGTCCGTAACTGTGAAGACGCCTTGTCGCAAGCTGAATCGCAAGCTGGCCTGCAAGCTAAACGAGTTGTGATTGGTATTGCTGGCGAACTGGTAAAGGGTGTGACTAACACTATTCGTTACCGTCGTCCGCAGCCTGATCGCCCACTCGATACTGCCGAAATGGAATTTATTATTGAAAAGGTCCAAGAGCGAGCCCAGCGCAAAGCTCAAAAACAGATTGCACTCGAGACTGGCAACGAAGAAGTTGAAGTTAAACTGGTGAATAGCGCGCTTGTTAGCATTCATATTGACGGCTACAAAATCAGTAACCCAATTGGCTTTCAGGGCCGCGACGTTGCGGTCCAAATCTATACCGCCTTTGCACCGATGGTTCACATTGGCGCTTTGGAGCGTGTCGCCGACGAATTATCGCTTGAACTTTTAGCGGTAGCGGCCGAGCCATTTGCGGTTAGCCGCAGTTTGCTGGGTAGCGACGCTGGTAGTAATTTTACGGCTATTCTAGCTGATGTCGGTGGTGGTACGACCGATATTGCCGTGGTTAATGACGGTGGCGTCGAAGGCACCAAGATGTTTGGTATTGGCGGACGTAGCTTTACGCGCACAATTGCTAGCGAAATGGACTTATCCTATAAAGACGCTGAAAAATTAAAGGTTAACATTGATAACAGCCAGATTAAGCCAAGCGTCGCCAAAGAAGTAAATGCGGCCATCGACAAGACGCTCGAGGTGTGGGTAGCTGGTGTTGAGCTGGCTTTAAGTGAGTTTGATTCGGTTGATCACCTACCAAATCGAATCTTACTTTGTGGCGGTGGTGCCAGTCTTAACAAGCTAGTTGAAGCCTTAAAGCGCGACGATTGGCACAAAGACTTACCATTTGCTAAAAAACCAGTTGTTCAATATATCCAACCGTCGGAAGTGATTGGAATAACCGATGCTACTAGCGATGCGAACGATCATACATTTATTACCGCCATGGGTCTACTGCGGGTTGGCTATGATACAATAATGGGCAGTGGAGAAGGTGATTCAATCAAAGAAAAACTGAATCGGATACTTAGAATATAGTTATGAACAAAGACGTTATTTACATTGATGTCGAAGACGATATCACGGCGATTATTGGCAAAATCAAGGCCTGCAAAGAAAATATTGTTGCCTTAGTGCCGCCTAAAAACGTCGGTATTTTGCAAAGTGCCGTTAATCTGCGCCTACTTGATCGGATGGCTAACACTAGTCACAAACGCCTGGTGTTGATTACTAATAACCAAGCTTTAATTGGTCTGTCGTCGGTGGCTGGTATACCAGTTGCTAAAAATCTGCAAAGCAAGCCCGAGTTGGCGCCGATATCTGCATTCAGTATTGATGATGGCGAAGATGTAATCGACGGATCGCAGTTGCCAATTGGTGAGCTGGCTCAGACAGCCCGAAAATCTTCACCAGCCGGTGATGTTTCAGACAAAGAACTTAAAACAATTGATATTGATGACGATGCTGTATCGGTCGCGGCCCTGGGTAGTACTATCAAGAATCCGGCGTTCAAAGCTGCAAAAAAGTCCAAGGTACCAAACTTTACGTCATTTAGGAAGAAGCTTTTCTTGGGAATTGGCGCGGGCATCTTATTGATTGCATTTTTGGTTTGGGCTTTGGTGTTTGCCCCGGCCGCTACGGTCATCATTACTGCTCGCACTACGCCTATAAGTGTTAGCTCGGCTGCCACGCTTGGTGGGGATGTGACATCGGACACGACAAAGGGTATTATAAAATCAATCACTCAGCAAACGAAAAATGATGTTAGTATCGACTTTGCAGCAACAGGCCAGAAAAATAACGGCAACAAAGCGACTGGTACGGTAAAATTTTCACAACAATCAAAAACCGACACTTCGATTCCGGCCGGCACACAACTGACGACAACAGGCGGTTTGGTTTTTGTAACCGACGGTGCCGTGACAGTTCCAAAGAGCGACACGACGTCTTTGTCCTGTTTCCCAACGGCGTGTCCGGGCACAGCTACGGCTACTGTGACTGCCTCTGCGGGTGGGGCTAATTATAACGGTGCCACCGGCAGCCTAAGTGGCGCGCCAAGCGGTGTGTCGACACAGCTGACGGGATCAACCAGTGGCGGAACTGACAATATTGTAGCAATTGTGACCGCTGACGATGTTCAAAAGGCGTCTACTCAACTTTCCCAACAATCTTACGACGCCGTTAAGCAACAGTTGACTAAACAGTTCACCAATGGGGAATTGATAATCGCAGATAGCTTTACGGTTACTACTGCTACGCCGGTGTCTGTTCCTGCAGTCGACGCTGTCTCGGCTGACGGTAAGGCGAAGTTAACGGCTACGACTACTTATGCAATTACAGCCGTTGCTAAACCTGATTTAGAACTCTTTCTAAAGGATGCCCTCACCAAGCAACTGGCTGGTAATACCACTCAACGAGTTTACGATGACGGTATTAGTAAT
>JAJZQE010000042.1 GCA_021847685.1 bacterium
AAGAGGTATTATTTGCTAATATTGTCTCTGCGTGGCACCATAGCTCAGCTGGTTAGAGCGCAGGACTCATAAGCCTGAGGTCGGTGGTTCGAGCCCACCTGGTGCTACCAATAAAATCACCTCATCCCAAAGATGGGGTTATTTTATTGGTAATTGTAATTGGACTGAACCTGTGACTCGCCAATACCTTGGCGTTAAGTCACAGGTGAGACCCGCAAGTCTGCGGGTCGCAAGGAAACCTTCCGACGGCAACTGGTTTGCCGATTGTGAAGTTTCGAGGTCACGGAACGTGACCAATTCCTGTCGCCACTACCAAGAGTTTATTTCAAGTCACCCTCCTAGGTAACTTTTTTGTCTTTTGCAATACCTCCTGTCATCACACCAAAAAGGTGCCTTAATCTTTCGCAACACACAAAAGCCTCTTTAGCGACTAGTTAAATCAAACTCTGCTTATTAGTCAAAAACTAATCAGTCGCAAACTTGAAACTATCAGCTATTCTAAAATCATAATAACCACCCGTGTTTGGATCGGCGGTTGGTTCAAAGCTGACAGATTGGCCAAGCTTGATATAAACCAGCTTCTTTTGCGTTGGATAATACCAGAGCTTGTAGGCATAGCCCGTTTCATAAGTATTCTTTACGCCGCCCTTCATCGTTACAGCTTGACGATTATCCGTAAGTGGGCTCATCGTATCTATGGCCGAAGTGTCGTCTCCCAGCGTCTTATGAACGAACGCAAGAATATCATCTGTACTTTTGGCGGGTATGACGTCAAACTCTAATTTCATTGTATTATAAACGTACTGGCTACCATCGACATTATTTTTATAGTCAAGCAGCTCTACACCAGCTGGCTGTTGCTCACATTTATGTGCTTGGCCCGGCGCACTATATGACGACAAAATGAAGATGTTCTTTGGCGTAATCATAAACCTGTCCCCAGATTCCAGTGTGGTAATGGGCACACCTTCGCCGTACTCGGACTGGTAGAAACTGTCTACTTTCGATGTGCTGCCATCTGAATTTTGGACAGTGTCACTTTGGACACATTTTACCGGGGCATAGGCTATTTTAGGGAAAAGAAATTCAAAGCCCTGCTCATAGTTGACATACTTATTCATGTCATTGTTTTGTAGTATTATAATCTCACTCTTTTTTGCGGGTGGTTTTGATGCATTATTTTGTGATACTTGCGCTGTCGTTGTGTCCGTTTTTTGCTTAGCAAAATTATTCCACAACACATAACCTAAGGTTCCAATAATAATGGTTATTATAAGATACGCACTACCGGTTTCTGAGGTGGATTTCTTCATGTCTTTATCGTATCATAAGCAAGTTTTGCTTCGTTGATAAATTTCTATTTGATTATTACTATATTACTCATCTCAATCAGTTCTCTCTTTATCTGGTTCCAGAGTATTCCTATACTGTCTATCTTAATAATGCTTTAGAATCATCTGTGAATCTGTTAAACTCTTCTGTGGCGCTTCTCTCGCAATCCAGTGATTGAGAATTTACCACAACCGTGGGTGCTATTCGAATGACGCTTTGAAAGGGTGTGTGTACCGTGCAACAATCCAGAAGAAAAAGTGCGCTCAAGCGCCTTCGTGTACTCATCGTAACCATGAGCTTCATGCTCGCGGGTCTCGTTGGGGTGGTCAGTCCGGCATCAGCAACACTCACGGTCAACGACTACCCGTCCAACCTGGCGACTGCAGCCCAGGACTCTGTTGTCGACCCATGGGGTTTCTACAACCGCGAATGTGTTTCGTTCGTGGCATGGAGGCTCAACAACGACAACGGCATGGCGTTCAGCAACAGCATGAACGGCGGTCACTTCGGTAACGCCTACCAGTGGAAGCAGAACGCTATCAATCTGTTCGGCGCTTCCGTTTTCAACGGAACGCCCGCAGTTGGTTCGGTCGCCTGGTGGGATTCGAACCAGGGACAAGCCGGGCCAAGCGGGCACGTGGCCTATGTCGACTCAATCAACTCCGATGGTTCAATCAACATCGAGGAGTACAACACCTACCACAACCCGGGCGGCTACTGGCAGGAGACGATAGCCACAACGAGCAGCAACTGGCCAGGCGGATTCTTGCACCTCAAGGACCTGTCTGCGTCGAGCAGCAGCTCTCGCATCGCCTTCCAGGCAAACAACGGCAGTCTGTACACCTTCGACTCGTCAACTGGTGGACTCAACTACCAGCTCGGCATGATGGCCGGCACGAGTCCGGGCGTCGCCGCCTTGAAGACCGGTGGCTATGAGCAGACCTTCCAGGCGAACACCGGGGCTCTGTACGTAGTGGGCGATGCGGCAAACATCAACACCCAGCTCGGCATGATGGCCGGTACCAGTCCGGCAATCGCCGGACTGGCTGGAAGTGGCTATGAAGTTGCCTTCCAGGCGAACACAGGCGAGCTATATGTCTACGGCTCGGCTGGTACCTACAACACTCAGCAGGGAGTGATGAACGGCACAAGTCCGGCAATCGCAGCATCGCCGAACGGCGGCTTCCGCGTTGCTTTCCAGGCGAACAACGGATACCTGTACACCTTCGATTCGTCGGCGGGCACAGTCAACACCGGTCAGGGCATGGCGGCCGGCACGAGTCCGAGCATTTCTGCACTGTCAACTGGCGGCTACGAAGAGGCTTTCCAGGCGAACAGTGGCTACCTATACGTGTGGGGTGATGCGGCAAGGGGTAATACCTGGCAGGGCATGATGGCCGGCACGAGTCCGGGCGTCGCCGCCTTGAAGACCGGCGGTTACGAGGTTGCCTTCCAGGCGAACAACGGCTACATGTATGTCTACGGCTCGGCTGGTACCTACAACACTCAGCAGGGAGTGATGAACGGCACAAGTCCGGCAATCGCAGGAACCGCGAACGGAGGCTTCCGAGCATCCTTCCAGGCGAACAACGGCAGTCTGTACACCTTCGATTCGTCGGTGGGGACTGTCAATACGGGTCAGGGCATGGCAACCGGAACAAGTCCGAGTATTGCTGCGCCGTGAACAAATGACGTAGCCCGTCAGCCTCGTGTATAAATGAGGTGAAAGGCCAAGACCAGGTGAGTGCGGTCATGTGAGGCGTCGTAATGACATCTTAACGTGATCGCACCTACCTGGCAGATAAACAACATTATGTATTTATTAATATCATTTTATAAAGCCGTGCCATTATTAACCATATAATCTATAGGTTTAATTCCTGTCGCTTAACTCTCAACATAGGCTCTTCCTTGCAAAACTCAATAATCTTATTCATAGCTATCAGTTCATGCTTTATCTGGTTCCAGAGTATTCCTAGACTGTCTACCAAATTGCTTATGCTTAAAAAGACTCCTTCGGAATCTTTTTAATATCTATAATTCTAAAAACCAAATCCTTCAATAAATTAAAAATAGGTTAGAATGTAATTGATTGAGCCATCAAGTCGAATTGACTGACGTATTTTGAGTTATCAATTGCCAAGGTCTGTGATGATACCGTCATCGTCACTGTAACAATCTTTCCCTGATGTGATATTGCGTAGCTGCGATTAATATAAGTACCATCACCATCTTCATGGAAGTAAGCCACATTCCCGTTTATTGAGTTACCATTAGAGCTAATTAGTTGAGGCGTACTATTAGAGTTTACGAATTCTTTAGGAGTAAGGTCTGACTTAAAACTCGAAACAGTCACGACAACCGTCGTACTTGTAGCTGGCTCAAATCCAACTACGTCAATAGCTAACGATGGCCTATCGCCACTTACGTCACTTTTCCAATCTGCGGGAAACTTCAGGGTGTAGCCTGCGTTTGAATCTGTGTATGATTTCCAGTTAGCGTAGTTATCTACCTTTTGTGTTGTGGCTGTCGCTTGAGTTGTAGCGACTTTTTTAGTTGACGTACTTTGATCAATAAAATTACGCCAAACAACGAATCCCAAGACCCCAATAATGATAACGACAACGATTACAATAATAATAGCCAGGGCGCTTCCTCTTTGAGATCTCTCATTCTTCATGACTTGTATTGTACTACAAACTAAGGCTCTAATACTATAAGGGTTCTATTCCTACGGCGTAAATATGCCCCTATCGGTCACATCAATCCCTGAGATAATCTTACTCATTTCAATCAGTTCATACTTTATCTGGTTCCAGAGTATTCCTATACTGTCTACTAAAAATATAGCCTCATCGCAAGATGGGGTTATATTTTTGATATATTTACTTTAAATCGGTAAAGACCACTAACCGATTAGAGTAACTATCCTTTGATGTGACCCAAGTCCCCTCACAAGTGATTAGGTTTAGGTGGGCCTTCTTATCAGTTGAAGTAAAGACTTTGGTGGCATCGGCCTGCGGATCGTATATCTGCGTCGTCTGCACCACAAACGTCTTTTTAACTCCCTTTTGATCATAAACCGAAATTTCATCGCCTTTTACAAGCCTATGTAGATTGTTAAAGACCGAACCGTGTCCGTTTTTCCAGCCGTAATGTCCAGCGATTACAGCACTGCCGGTTTCTCCGGGTTTTGAACCAAGCCGATACCAGGCGGCCTCATCAGGATTCTCGCTTATATCCATATCACCAGTACTCGTCAGTCCAGAGCCATAGATTATAGCGTCAAGCTTGATGGTCGTAATCTCCAAACGCACCGGTGGTCCGACCGGCGCAACCGCAAGACTAGCCATTTTAGAGGCGTCTGGCGCGGAAATACCAGCCTTAGGCGGTGCTTCGTAACCGCGCAAAGCAGATGCACAGATATGCAAAATCATAAATGTCAGACACGCTACCACCAATGGCAAACCAACAAACACTAGCCCATACCGTAGCGTACGCCGAACCAGCTTCTTAAAGCGCAGCCCTCGCATAAATATTAAATTAAGTGTTTTTTATGACCAACATAGGCAAGTAACAAAAGTGCCAAAACGATACTCGAAGGAATAACGAACCACAACGAACTTTGACCACCTGATAATCCAGTATTTGGCAACCCCGGTATCACAGCGGTATTGGATGTATTAGTAAGTGTAGTATTACCAGCACAGGTCGGTACTGCGATTGTGTCATTAATAAGAGTGACGCTTCCATTTCTTGCAAGTAACCTACCCGAAATAGTTGCTCCATTGGCCACTGATATTGAGTTTAAGGCCATGATTGTACCCACAAAATTAGCCGTCGTGCCAATACTGGCGGTATCAACTCGCCAAAAGACATTACAGACC
>JAJZQE010000043.1 GCA_021847685.1 bacterium
ATCACCAAACCGACTATTCATACGATCAGCAATATCGCGCGTAAATTCAAGGTGTTGCGATTGGTCGTCACCTACTGGAATGTACTTTGCGTTATAAAGTAAGATATCAGCGGCCATAAGCACAGGATAATTAAAGAGTCC
Organism: bacterium; assembly: GCA_021847685.1. Taxonomy (GTDB): domain Bacteria; phylum Patescibacteriota; class Saccharimonadia; order Saccharimonadales; family Saccharimonadaceae; genus UBA1547. The sequence goes on from JAJZQE010000043.1 coordinate 142, forward strand.
TACTGAAACGCCGTCACTACCGCCATTAGATTTATCTTTAAACTGCGTCATGCGACTCATCTCGCCAAATCCAGTAAAACAGTCTAAAATCCAGGTTAGTTCGCTGTGGGCGGAAATGTAGCTTTGGCGGTACAAAAAGATATTAGGGTTATCAAGCGGCAATCCAGCGGCCGCAAATAAGCGGGCATTATGTAGAATCTGCTCGTACAACTGGCTATGATCGATAGGTGTTGTAAAGCTGTGTAGGTCCGGAATAAACATATTAATCTGATATTCATCAGACCTAGACTTTGCCATGTCGATTATCGGCAAGATACCGCCAAAATAATTACCAATAGTTAGGTCGTTGTTGGCTCGAATACCAGTTAAGATGACAGGTTTACTCATTAAACTTCATTATACAACACAGTCGACAGTAGTACGACGCTATTTACTGAAGACACAGATTTTGACCGCTCATATCAAACTGACAATTACCAGTCTTTGACAAAATAATCACCTTTTTTATGGTTGAAAACTGCAACAATGTCGCTTTAATGGTTTCTTGGGCGGTAGCGTCCGACATGGTGCCGATAGCGTCAAAAGTTCGACAGAATTGAAGCGTAGCGGTGCCATTCGCTATCGTAATCTTAAAATCTTTATTGTTGCAAATACTGGCATCATTTCTAACCCTTACGGTGCTATAGAGGCCTAAGGCAGCCTCGTCACTTGTCGGACCAGCAATTAACTGACTAATAGCATACGCCGCCACGGCGAGAGTTGGCGCAGTGCGCTTAACCGGAAAGGTTTTAGTCGGATCATTATCAGAATCTGGATGTTTTGAAAAGTACACATCAACAGCATAGCCTTGCGGCACCGTAGTTGGCGTTTGGCCAGCATCGGTCTGCTGGGATTGGGGCGGCGGACTGGCCTGTTGCGACTCGGATGGCGCGCTGGTTGGTTTAAAAAAGAAAATATCCGCTAAGATTGCCAATAAAACAATGGCGATTGCGGCGATGACAGTGAGTGTACGTTTATTCATAATAAACCTCCTGTGGTAATTTCATTATACGCCTACCAATATACAAAAACACCACCTTTGCAGGTGGCATTTTTTGTGTCGCAATAAAACGATTGTTAGCGCTTTGAGAACTGTTCGCGCTTACGAGCAGAACGAAGGCCATACTTTTTGCGTTCTTTTTCGCGAGAATCGCGCTTTAAGAACTCGGCTTTTTTAAGCGTTGGGCGAAGATCGGCAAAACCAGTGGTTAATGCCTTTGCAATCGCAAGCTTAATCGCATCAACTTGACCAGCAATACCGCCACCCTTTACAAGGACGGTGATATCGAAGTCTTTTTGCTTGTTAACAAGTGCTAGTGGGTCGGTAATTTCAGCAACGTGAGTCTTGTTGTCACTAAAATATTCGCTGACTGGCTTGTCATTGATAGTAATCTTGCCTTTTCCAGTGTATAGACGCGCAGAAGCTGTTGCGCTCTTGCGTCGTCCTAGACCGTAAAAATATTTAGAATCAGCCATTATTATTTAACCTCAACTTTCTCTGGGGTCTGAGCGGTGTGAGTGTGAGTCTCGCCCTTAAAGACACGTAGACGGCCTAAGCGGTCTGCGGCCAACTTGTTGCGTGGCAACATGCCCTTAACAGCTTCCACAATGATTCGCTCTGGATACTTTGCACGTACTTCACCCAAAGTCGCATCAGTGATGCCGCCTGGGAAACCAGAGTGGTGGTAGTAAATCTTGTCAGTTTCTTTGTCACCAGTTACGACCAACTTTTCAGCGTTGATAACTACAACGTAGTCACCAGCGTCAATGTGTGGCGTGTAAGTTGGCTTGTACTTGCCGATTAGGTATTTGGCGATAACGGTCGAAACGCGTCCAAGTGGAGCGCTTGCGGCGTCAATCAAAATCCAACGGCGGCTAGTTTCGCTTGGCTTCTGGCTATATGTTTTAGCGTTAACCATTACTTAGTCTCCTCTTCTGTGGCAGCTTTTAGCTCGTCAACAAAGCCGATAGTTGCCATCTGAGTACCATCACCAACGCGCAAACGTGTGCGTGTTACGCGAACGTGACCGCTGCTTCTACCTGTTAGCTGTGGAGCAATCTCATCAACTAGCTTGAAGGCGGCTGCTTGAGTTGAAAGTGCTGCAATCACCTGACGGCGGTTGTGAAGATCACCTATTTTGGCTTTGGTAATAACTTTTTCAATATATCGAACTAGCTCTTTAGCTTTTGGCAAAGTTGTTTCAATCTTGCCGTGTTCGACTAGGCTAGTAGCCAACCCTTTTAACAGGGCTCGACGTTGATCGCGTTCGCGACCAAATTTACGTCCTTTATAACTGTGTCGGTGCATATCTAAAGTTCCAGTTCTGCTAATTTATCTTTAACTTCGTCAAGCGCCTTTGATCCGAAGCCCTTTAGCTCACGTAAGTCTTGCTCGGTTAAGGTAACAAGATCGTGAACCGTGCGTATATCGTTGTTAATCAAGGCGTTGGCGGTGCGCGCAGAAAGATTCAACTCTTCGACTGGAGTATTTAGCTCGCTTGATTCGTCTTCACTATCTTGACCAAGTGCAGGTGCGGCTTCAACAGTTGTCGAACCAGCCAGTGCGGTGTATTGGTTAACCAGGATAGCGGCTGCCTCTTCGAAAGCTTCGCGTGGAGTAATTGAACCGTCGGTATCAACAGTGATAAGTAGCTTATCAAGGTTAGTCTCTTGACCAACACGGGTGCTATCAACCTTAAAGCGAACGCGAAGAACTGGGCTAAAGACGGCGTCAAGCGCAATCATATCGCTGTGAACACGGCTAAGGCTTGACTCTTCGATGGTGCGGTATCCGCGACCAGCTTCAACCACAAGATCCATAACAACAGACTTTTTAGGGTCATCAATCGTTGCAATAACGAAATCTTTGTTGATAACTTCGACGTCACCGGTTGTTTTAATATCACCAGCTGTAATAACGCCGGCGCCCTTTTTCTCAAGGCGAAGCTCAATTGGCTCGTCGCTGTGAACGTTCAAGCAAACTTGCTTTAGATTCAACATGATATCAACGACATCTTCTTTTACGCCGGGAACGGTTGTAAACTCGTGGCTAACGCCTTCAATACGAAAAGCGACGATAGCACCACCAAGGATGCTCGATAGCAAAACACGTCGTAGGCTATTACCTAGAGTGTTACCGTAGCCAGCGTGTAGAGGCTCAATCGAAAAGGTTGCGCTTGTAGCGGAATGCTCATCAATATTTGCAAGTGCGGGATTGTGAATTACTTTTGTCATAGTGTAGGCTCCTTACCCTTAACGTGAGTAGTACTCAACGATTAGCTGTTCATTGATATCTTGTTCTGCTTCAGATCGCAAAGGTAAACCAGTTACCGATACGGTGAGTTTTTTAGTGTCACTCTTTAGCCAGCTGAGTGGTTGTTGAGTGGTGTTCTTAACAACTTCTTCAATTTGGCTAAAGTAACCAGATTTAGCGCTTTTTGGACGAATAACAATCTGATCACCTGGTTTCAGGCGAATTGAAGGAATGTCAACGCGGCGGCCGTTTAGCATAAAGTGTCCATGACCAACCAGCTGACGAGCGGCTCGGCGAGAAACGGCGAAGCCGGCTCGGTAAATCGCGTTATCTAGTCGAAGTTCAAGAAGTTGTAGCAAGTTTTCACCGGCTAGACCTTCACGATGTGTGGCTTCGTTCATCAGACGTGCAAATTGCTTTTCAAGTAGACCGTAAGTACGGCGAACCTTTTGCTTTTCGCGCAGTTGAGTCAAATATAGGCTAGCTTTGCCTTGGCGTCCGCCAGCGTGCTGACCTGGAATACCAGACTTACGAGCCATAACCTTGTGAGCTTTTGGATGAAGTGCGTAGCCTTCACGTCGGCTTTGTTTAACAATAGGAGAAGTATCTCGTGCCATAACCTATGCCCTTCTCGCTTTACGTGGACGAACACCACCATGTGGTACGCCGGTCACGTCTTTAATGCTATCAACGGAAATGTCAAAGTTGCTCATTGCGCGAATCGCTGAATCTCGTCCAAGGCCAACGCCCTTAACAAAGACATCGACGGCATTAACGCCATGAAGACCCTTAACTGTTTCGGCGGCTTTTTCAGCAGCAACTTGAGCGGCATAAGCCGTTCCCTTTTTGCTACCACGAAAACCAGTAGCGCCAGCGCTTGAAGAAGCCAGGACGTTACCTTTTTTGTCTGTAAACGTCACAATCGTGTTGTTAAAGGTTGCTTGAATGTGCAGCTGACCAGAAGGAACTGATCGGCGTTGCTTCTTACGAGTTGTGGTTTTTGCATCTGCCATAATCTATAGTCCTTTCTACGTCTTAGACGCTGCCTTCTTTTGAGTTCCGCCTACGGCTACACCCTTACCCTTACGAGTTCGTGCATTCGTTCGAGTTCGTTGTCCGCGTACTGGAAGACCCGCTTTGTGGCGTAAACCACGGTACGAGTTAACATCCTTTAGGCGTTTGATATTATTTGTTACCTGACGCTGTAAATCGCCTTCGACAGTGTAACCGGTATCGATTAACTCCCGTAAACGTTGTTCTTCAGCCTCGGTGAGATCTTTCACCCGAGTGGTCGGCTCAATATTGGCCGCCGCAAGGATGGTCGATGCGAAATGTGGACCGATGCCGTAAATATACGTCAAAGCGATCTGCACTTGCTTTTCAGCGGGTATTACTACCCCAGAAATTCGAGCCATGCTTAACCCTGCCTTTGCTTGTTCTTAGGTTTTTTCTTGTTGATGATTCTAAGTACACCTTTGCGGCGCACTAACTGATCATCTGGACTGATTTTTTTGACACTTGCACGAACTTTCATAAGCGTTCAAAAACTCCTGTTTCCGTTAGTTATTAATTAATCCTTTAAGCGGAAG
>JAJZQE010000044.1 GCA_021847685.1 bacterium
ATTTTTGAGGTCACGTCTCGGACTAGTGTTCTTGTCATAATTACTTAGTATTGTAACACTTCCACCTCTATAAGACTAGACGTCCTGATGGTTTTTTGAGTGATTATTGTCATGAATATTACGGAGCGCCACCGCGCGTAGGTCATCGTGGGCATCAAATTCGTCGACAATTTGACGGCCAAGTAGCGCCTCAATAACGTCCTCGAGCGTCAGCAGGCCGACTGTCTCGCGATACTTATTAACCACAATAAACAACTGATGATGGGTCTTTAAAAAAGCCGCCAAAGCGTGTTGCAGCGTTTGATCCTCGCGAATATAAAAGACACGTGGCTCCATCGCCTTTTCGGCCGTAACCGACCGTTTAATATCGAGCGTCAGCAGGCTTTGGGTGTGGAGTATGCCTATAATATGGTCAATGTCGCCATCATAGACTGGCAAACGACTGTGACCAGTTTTGTGAAGCTCGTCTAACATTAAGGGACCCAAAAACTCACTTTTTTTAATCGAGTCAATTACACTTCGGGGCGTCATAATCGAGCTAACTAGGCGATCGCCAAACGATAGCCCGTTAATAATTAGTTTCTTTTCTTCTAGTGTCAAAATACCAACCGACTGATCAATTAGGTGCTGTAAATCTTCGCGTGAGTCAAGGCTACGAAGCTCGTCTTCGTGGTCGGGCTCAACCGAGCCTAAGTACTTAAACAAACCAGGAGCGCGATCGATATATTTTAGAATATGCTTTTCTTGGCCTTCATAAAGGCGCTGCGCTAATTTTTGCAAGCTTCGCCAATGGGAGACCGCTTGGTACTCGGCCGCAACGACGATTGCAACAACAATCCCCAACCACCAACCAAAAGCCACTACGCCCAAGCTGACGCTCGTAACCATCAATATGGCAATAATTATCTGCTGTAATCTTAAAACGTGTCCAATCAATAAATCACGGTGCGTAATCCAGGCAGCTTCACTATCGCCGCGGGCTTGACGTCGGCCCTTCTCATAGCGGCTTATTGTCGATCGTCGAGGTTTCGCCCCTGCTACCAGCATCAAAAATAGAACCGACAAAAACCATAAGACAATCGCTAGACTAGACATATATGTCCATTGTACAACAGCTATCTGCCCAGAAGGCTACAACTTTGCTACAATTGATAAAGTAATCATAAGGAGTTTTTGTGAGTAAAAAAGCATGGATAATTTTCGTAGTGGCTATTTTTGGCCTATTGGCTGGACTGGTCATCTGGTCACGCAGCAATAGCACAACAATTAATATTAGCGGTATCAACACTAACGCCATCCAGGCCGCCTCAAAACAAAATGGCAATATCGCCGATCACGTTTTTGGCAAAGCCGACAGCAAGGTAGTTTTGATTGAGTATGGTGACTTCCAGTGCCCTGGCTGTGGTAGCGCCGAACCGGGTGTTGAAAAAATTATCAATGAATACAAGGATTATTCGGCCTTTGTTTTTCGAAACTTCCCACTAACTAGTATTCACCAAAATGCCCTAGCGTCTGCCAGTGCCGTCGAAGCGGCCGGCCTTCAAAACAAGTACTGGGAAATGCACAATCTAATCTATAGCAAGCAAAATGACTGGAACACCCTATCGACCGACCAGCGCACGACGACATTTACCAGCTACGCCACCCAACTTGGACTAGACGCAACCAAGTTTACAGCCGACATGGCGTCAAGCAGTGTGTCGCAGAAGATATCGTTTGACCAAGCAATTGGCTACAAGGTGGGTGTTAACTCAACCCCGACATTCTTCTTAAATGGCGTGAAGCTACCAGACAGCGTTATCCAAGATCTACAAACCGGTACGGGCAACCAACTTCGTGATGCGCTTGATGCTCAGTTAAAACAAGCCGGCGTCACCCCGCCAACCCGTGCTTCTTAATTAGTTTCCTAAAAAAGCAAAAACACCCCGGTGCCTTGGGGTGTTTTCTTTTTTTGTAAGCCTCGTAGCGAGACTCGGATTTGAGTCAGACGACTCTACTGTGCGATATACAGTTGCCATTCGGCAGGCACCACATCCACGGCTATCTTTTTGCGTCGAGTCGACACAAATTCGATGGCTATTGGCATGTGATTTTAACTCCTTGTACTATGTACAGCCTCACGCGCTTCGACCTTTATAATATAGTTTTGACGCGAGACACATCATTTATACTACCAAAAACAACCACACACGTCAAGAATGCGTCCAACAATAACGCTACTGCTTTTATAATATACTGGTTTTTATCAACATGCAACAAGATAATTTTTAAAAAATAACAGAGGTGACCGTGTCACCCCCGCGTAAACGTAAGGTTTTTAGACTTCGCCAGGAGTTTCTGTGGGCCTTGCAGCCCGCAAGGCTCGCTCTTTAAGGAAGAACACTCCAATTGTCGCAACAATCATAAAGCCCGCCGCTGTTACAAAGATCCGAGACAAACTAGCACTAAAGGCGTGAGTTACCGTACTAGCAAAGGCATCTTGCTGCGATTTGAAGCTACGCGTGACCGTATTACGAGCTGGCTCGGGAATAGACTTAAAGCTATTTTGCGCAGCGGCCGTAATCATAGATTTGGTATCTGGCATGTTGATGTTAAGGATGGTATTGGCATCACTAAAATTACCAATCCTAGCAGCGGCCGGGCTCTGTTTCAGCGTCTGAATGTAAGCGCTATCTTGGATATTGCCAAGATGAGCAACAATACCGGCTGTTAACATTGCACCAAAAACAGCGGTGCCAATCGTCGAGCCGAGACTTCGAAACAATTGGCTTGAGCTGGTGGCGGCACCCAGCTCTTTTTGCTCAAACTCATTTTGCACAGCTAGGTTAATAACCGGCATCGCGACACCCATTCCAAGTCCCAGAATGATCATAATAATCGCTTCGTAGCCGTAACCAGTTTCAGGGGTTAACAGCGACAACATAAACATTGCAGCCGTTGCCACAATAAAGCCAACTTGCATGAAAATCTTGTATCGACCGATTCGTGAAATAATCTGACCCGCACCAATACTCGAAACCATAATTCCACCAACCATTGGCAGTAGCATCAAACCGGACTGAGTCGGCGTGGCCCCAAAGACCTGTTGGTTAAACTGGGTTAGATAAAGGATAGATCCCATAAAAGCCGCACCAAACAGTGTCGCTACCGACATAATTAGAACAAAATTACGGTTTTTAAAGAAATGCGGTGGCAAAATCGGCTGCATAGCTCGCCTCTCGACAAAGACAAATAACCCAATCATAGCCGCCACGAAAGTAAACATAATGCCCTTCAGCAAGTTTACCGACATGCCAGTTGCATTTAGAAATCCCGAGAAAATCGTTTCCGTGTTATCAACCGCAAGGATTAGCGCACCAAGGCCAAGAGCTAATACGCCGGCACCCAAGTAGTCAATTTTATACTTCAATTCGTGACGGAGGGCTGGTGAGTATGTAAAGATTAAAATGAAGGCAATGATACCAACTGGCACATTGATAAAGAACGTCCAGCGCCAGTTTGTAACCAAGTTTAGGACATGTTGACCATCGGTTAACCAACCGCCAAGTAGCGGTCCGACCACTGAACTTAACCCAAACACGGCACCAATCAGCCCCTGCCACTTACCACGCTCACGCGCCGCAAACAAGTCACCAACAATCGTAAAAGCGTTGGCGGTAATTATGCCGCCACCAATACCCTGCAGCGCACGCCACAAAATCAGTTGCGTAATATTACCGCTAAGGCCACTACTTAGTGACCCAATCGTAAAGACAGCCACACCAATCAGTAACATCGTGCGGCGGCCGAATAGGTCGGAAAGTTTACCGGCGATAGGAACAGTGATAGTCGTGGTGACGAGATAAGCCGTAACAACCCAGCTAAGTGAGTCAAAGGCATTAAACTGCTCGACAATCTTGCCAAGCGCCGTGGCGATAATCGTCTGGTCAAGCGCCACCAAAAAGAGGCTGGCCATAACCGAAATCATAATAATTAATTTGCTTCGAAGTGATAGGTGATGATGCATGACTTGTTTGCGACTACTCGATTTTTTCTTTTTTAAAGCGTTTTAAGGTTTCGACTTGAATATTCATGCGCTCGATAAATCCCTCCAGCGCCTCTTCTTTAATCATGCCGACAAAACCATGCAGCGCTGAACCAATCACGTACAAGTGGTCGCCGGGATTAATCTTAAGTTCTTCTCTGGCATCAGCCGGAATCACAACCTGACCTTTGGTACCAACCGTCGCTGTACCGTATAATTTTTTATCGTGCATTTATTGCTCCTTGCAAAACCTAATACATTATCAGTATAACTGATGTATGAAAAGTATGTCAAGTATGACTATATAGCAGCGTTAGGGTTAATCTTACCGAGCTCTGCCATGGCTCTGATTTACAATCCTGAAAATAGCTACTATAATAAGCCTTGTTAATAATTTATTTACTGGAATCTGGTGTAAATCCAGAACTGTGCCGCAACGGTAAGGTAGAAATACTAAGTCCGATACAGTTTTAATCTCTCGAGCAAGAGTAAGTCTAATTTTTTAGGCCCTCTAAATCGTCAGATAGAGGGTTTTTATAATGGTTCAAACTAGTCAGCAAGAGATCGTCCGTTCAGGCGAACTTGTCATCAACAAGTCCGAAGATCTGGGGATTAATGACCCACTGACCCACTTGTACGCCTACATTAATCATGGCGAGGAAGCTTTAGTTGCGATCCAGCAAGATATCGAAACCGATATCGCCGAGCGGCTGCCTAAAACACCATTTATTAACTATGTTGACTTTGAACTTCACAATAACGACTTTTTGTCTGCAAAGGATCATATATCGATGCGACAGATGTCAACGGCAAATCTTGACATCCTGTCTGCCGAGCTAAGAAACAACCCTAGTCTGCAGCGTGAATACGACCGAGCTATGATTGAAGCCGAGGAGGTCAATAAACTAACAGTTTGGTTTGAGGATGCCCCGATCAATTCTTACTTGGTATTTGAATCTTTGCCAATTGGTAATCA
>JAJZQE010000045.1 GCA_021847685.1 bacterium
AAAAAGAACGCTGTTTTGATTGAAGGTATTGGTGTTAAGCACCGAAATGTCAAGCCAAGTCAGCTTAATCCTCGCGGTGGCCACAAGGATATTCATGTGCCTACGTCATTACACAAGGTTGCACTTGTTGTTGACGAAAAGACTGGCAAAACTAGTCGTGTTGGACTGATTAAAAATACTGAAGGTGTTACCGTTCGTGTAGCCCGTCAGAATAAAGATAAGGAGATCAAGTAATGGTCAAAACCACTGCCGCTGCCGCTCCTCGCCTGAAAGCCCTATATAACGATAAATTCGTTGGGGAACTACAAGCCGAACTTAAACTTGGTAACGTTCATCAAGTACCTAAACTAGAGAAAATTGTAGTCAGCGCAGGAATCGGCAAGAACAAAGATGATAAGCGTTTTTACGAAATTGTTCGTAACACGCTGACTAAAATTACCGGTCAACACCCAGTTGATCGCATGGCTAAAAAGTCAATTGCTGGCTTTAAGATTCGTGCCGGCCTAAACCGCATCGGCATTAGCGTAACCCTACGTGACGCTCGTATGTACGAATTTCTTGATCGTTTGGTTAACATCGCTTTGCCACGTGTTCGTGACTTTCACGGTATCGGTGCTAAGGGCTTTGACCGCGACGGCAACTACAGCCTCGGTATTGTTGAGCAATCAATTTTCCCAGAACTGACATTTGAAGAAACACAGGTTCTCCATGGTTTGCAGGTTACATTTGTAATCAGCGGTGGCAATAAAGAATATAGCCGTGCCTTAATGGAGAAATTCGGTGTACCATTTGAAAAAGTTGGAGGAAAGAACTAATGGCTAAGACATCTGCCGTCGCTCGTGACGAGAAACGCAAGAAAATGATCTTAAAGTTTGCTGCTAAACGTGCCGAACTTAAAGAGCTAGGTGATCAAGAAGGTTTGGCTAAGCTGCCGCTTAACAGTTCTCCGACACGCTGGAAGAACCGCGATGCATTACACGGCCGCCCACGCGGTTACATGCGCCGATTTGGACTTTCACGTATTAATTTCCGTGAAAAAGCAAGCAAGGGGCAAATCCCTGGTATAACAAAGAGTAGTTGGTAGGAAAGGAATAAGCTATGTCATTACAATCAACTGACCCAATCGCTGACCTACTAACTCGTATCCGTAACGCAGTTATGGTCGGCAAGAACGAAATCCGCGTACCTTCATCAAAATTGAAGCTCGTAGTTGCCAAAGAGTTGCAAAAAGCTAAGTATCTAACCGATGTAAAAATCGAAAGTGCTAAGCCACGCGACATTCTAGTAATCACCATTAACAAACCTGGCGAAAACTCGACCATCAATGAAATCACCCGTTTATCAAAACCAGGCCGACGTGTTTACGTAGCTGGTAGCGATATCCCCCGAATTAAAAACGGACGCGGAATGATTTTAATCAGCACAAGCAAAGGTGTTATGCCTGGCCACGTGGCTTACAAGCAAAACATCGGTGGCGAATTGCTGTTGAAGGTTTATTAATAAAGTAAAAGGAGAATAGATATGAGTCGAATCGGAAAACTACCAATTCAAATTCCATCTGGCGTGACAATCACGATCGACAATGACTCTATTACCGTTGTTGGCCCAAAGGGTCAGCTGGTAGTACCTCATCTGTCAGACGTGACTGTTGCTCTTGAGGACGGATCAGCCGTTGTGACCCGTAAGGACGACGAGCGAATCGCTAAAGCCCAGCATGGTTTACAGCGCGCATTACTAAATAATGCCGTTGACGGTGTTGTTAAAGGTTTTGAGAAAAAACTTGAGCTTAATGGTGTCGGTTACCGCGTTAGCGGTGGCGGCCAAGAAATTGAAATGCTACTTGGCTTTTCACACCCTGTGAAATATAAGGCTCAAGATGGTGTTTCTTTAGCGGTTGATAAGATGATTATTACAGTAAGCGGTATCGATAAACAACAAGTTGGCCAAGTTGCCGCTGAAATCCGCGCGCTTAAAAAACCTGAACCTTATAAGGGCAAGGGAATTAAATACGCCGATGAAGTTGTTCTTCGTAAGGCTGGAAAGACTGGTAAGTAATATGGCTAATTTTGCAAAGAAACTACTTAACAAAAAACTTCGCAAGAACCGTGTGCGTGCAAAGGTTTCCGGAACAGCCGAACGTCCACGCCTTAGCGTCACAATTAGTAATCTGCATGTCAGTGCTCAGATTATCGATGACGTCAAGCAAACGACTATAGTCGCAGCTACAACTGTTGGTACCAAAGAAAAAGGTACCAAGGCTGAAAAAGCGGCTTACGTCGGTGCTGAAATCGCTAAAAAAGCTAAAAAAGCTAAAATTAATGCTGTTGTATTTGATCGCAACGGACGCCAGTACGCTGGCCGTCTAGCCGCGTTAGCTGATGCAGCCCGCAAGGAAGGTTTGGAGTTTTAATATGGCTGAAACAACTGAAACTAAAAATGTAGCGCCAACGACTGCGCCTGCGCGTCAATCAAACCGCGGTGGCAATCAGCGTCGTGACGATCGTCGCAATCAAACTCCCGAGGAGCCAAAAGAGTTCGAAGAACTAGTTATCAATATCGACCGTGTCTCGCGTGTCGTTAAGGGTGGCCGTCGCTTCCGCTTTAAGGCACTTGTTGTGGTTGGTGACCGCAAGACCAAGGTTGGTGTTGGTGTTGCTAAGGGCGCTGACGTTCAAGCCGCCGTTGCTAAGGCAACTGACGTTGCTAAAAAGAACCTAATTACCATTCCTGTTACTAACGAAACCGTACCGCACGACTCCGAAGTTCGCTTCACTGGCGCTCAGGTTCTTCTGAAGCCGGCTGCCCCTGGTACTGGTATTATTGCCGGTGGTGTTGTTCGGACAATTATCGGTGTAACCGGTATTCGTAACCTGCTATCAAAATCGCTTGGTTCAACCAACAAAGTCAACATTGCCTACGCAACTATTGAGGCTCTAAAAAGCATGGTGCCACGTGATGAGTGGATTAATTCATCACCTCGTCCTGCTAAAAAAGCTGTCAAGAAAGAGGAGACAAAATAATGACTAAGTATCATGAGCTAATCGTTGACGCTACACCTGATCGCAAGCGTGTTGGTCGTGGTATTTCAGCTGGCCAAGGTAAAACTGCCGGCCGTGGTACCAAAGGTCAAGGCGCTCGTACCGGTAAGAAACTTGGCGCGATGTTCCAGGGTGGTCAACGTCCACTAGCCAAGGCTGTGCCTAAGGCTCGCGGTTTCAAAACTTTACGCACAAACGCTCAAGTTGTCTATCTTGATCACTTGAACGCCTTCGATGGCAAAACCGTTGATAACAATGCTTTATTTAAGGCTGGTTACATCGCAACGCCATTTCACACAGTCAAGGTTATTTTGCGCGGTGAATTAACTGCCAAGATTAATCTACATGTTAGTGGCGCTAGCAAAAGTGTACAGGCTGCCATCGTAAAAGCCGGTGGAAGTTTTGTAAAAACTGCGGTACCATTGAAACAGTCGACTAAAGAAGCTGAGAAATCTGACAAGAAGTAATTGTTACTCTTCCCAAAGTATGATTTAGGTCGTACTTTGCGGAGTGATAATAATCGATGACAGTAAGGGGTAGAATCTAACGTGAACTGGAAAACAATCTTTCAATCATTAAAAAACCGCGATATGCAAAAGCGTTTGTTAATTTTGCTTGGTATTATCGTCACTTATCGTTTAATGGCGCATATTCCAGTGCCTTTGGCCGAGCCAACCCAGCTTAAGCAGGTCATTAATAGTGTTGTTAGCAGTAGTGACTTTGGTGGTTTCCTAAACTTGCTATCTGGTGGAGCGTTGGCTAGCTTTTCAATCGTTTTGGTGGGCATGAGTCCATTTATTACCGCTTCGATTATTTCTCAACTTCTGACTAAAGCAATTCCAAAGCTGGAAGAGCTACACAAGGATGGTGAATCCGGCCGTCGCAAGATTAACCAATGGACGCGTGTTATTACTGTGCCGCTAGCAATCGTGCAGTCAATTGCCTTTATTTACATCTTGCGCCAGACAGTTCTATCTGGTAATACGACAGTTTTAGCTAACTCAACACCTTTAGAGTGGGTTGTTGCAGTGACGGCCATGACTGCTGGATCGGTGCTTTTGATGTGGCTGGGAGAGCTTATGACCGAGCAGGGTATTGGCAATGGTATTAGCTTGATTATCTTTGCCGGTATTATTAGCCAGCTACCAACGACTTTAGCCAGCCTCGGTACTGCCTTATTTAGCACCGCAAATGGTTCATTAAGTGTCTTTGGTTGGTTTACGCTACCAGTTAACCCCCTGATGTTTTGGGTTACGTTGGGTCTAGCGGCGGTGTCGCTGGCCGTGCTGTATATACTTGTTAAGGTTAATGAGGCGCAACGCGTCCTGACAGTTAACTATGCTAAGCGTGTCCAGGGTAATAGTTCATACGGTGGTATCAAGAGTATCTTACCAGTTAAATTAATCGCTGCTGGTGTTATTCCTGTCATCTTTGCCGTCGCCTTTTTGTCACTTCCGGCCTTTCTCGGCCAAGTCTTAAAGGCTACCAATAACCCGGCTTACCATACCTTGGCGCAGAACTTGATTTTGTGGTTTCAAGCACCAAACCCAGGTACATTTACCGGTACAACGTTAGAGGCGATGATTTACCCTGGTGCTTACTTCCTGTTAGTAATTATATTTACGTATTTTTACACAGGTATCGTCTTTAACTCTAACGAAATTGCCGAGAACTTACAAAAGCAAGGTGGCTTCATTGATGGTGTTCGACCAGGTAAGACAACTGAAGAATATCTAACCAGGACAGTAAATCGCTTGATTCTATTCGGCTCACTTGTCCTTGGTATTATCGCGGTTATGCCATTTGCCGCCGAGTTCTTGCTTTACAACATTGCCGGTATCTCTAACACCAAGTTATCAATCGGTGGTACTGGTTTGCTGATTGTTGTGTCTGTCGCCCTAGAGGCTCTCAGGCAGCTTAACAGCCGTGCTTTGATG
>JAJZQE010000046.1 GCA_021847685.1 bacterium
GGACAATAATGACCGGTGACAAAAAAACGATACTATTTTCAATATTATTTGTCGCGATTAGTAGCGGTACGGTTTTAGCCTTGTCTTTAACTAAACAATTGCCCCAAAATATTTTGCCCGGTGCTAGCCCTAAAATTAAGTTAGTCGATCGGGCGACACTCGATAGTTTGCCTAAAAAAAGTGCCTCGTCGGCCGATGTCAGTCGCCTAGCTAACGGTATCATTCCACCAACCAACAGCTGGTTAAGCGGCATGGTGCTGCAGTCCACGCCACTGCCAGTTTTTCCGATGCCACTAAGTTTTTTGGCCAAGGACAATGGTTTTGAAATTGGCCTTCCAACGGTGACATCGAGTGCAGCGGTTATAACCGGCGGTCATACGCCTGGAATTATCGGCCAAATTAGTGGCGCAACCGGTTTTAAACTAAGTCGTTATGACAAAATTTCCGCCACGCTTGACTATAGTAGCGGTACGCAATTACTTGGTAAATTAACTTTGGCCGAGGGTTCACCTTTTGTGTTTTACCACGCCACGACCAACTCAACGATTAATCTAGGCGGGGTCGGCGCAATTTCAGCCAGTTCATCTAACTACCTACGCTACAACAAGGGCGGTCACGATTACGTCGTTGTTACAAATGGCGCGACCATCAACAAATCGGGCAACAGTGCTTCAATTTCATTATCCAAAGATAGCTTGGTAACTTTTTACGCGCTACCTGGCAGCGGCAACGACCCACTTAAAACCTATGCCGGCAACGAACTAAGCGAAGTCACCACAAATTACGGCACCAATGGCAACAACTCAACCACGACCTTCGATTACAAAACCGCCAATAATAAACCAACGGTTTTTGTACCGATGAATTACAGCCATCTATCCGGTAGTAATGCGACGCTTGTCACCTACGACAGTATTTATGGGCCAATGTCGGCCGTATCGGGCAATACTTTTACGCTAAATACGCCACAGATCACAGCTTCGACCGAACTTGATTTGTCGCATTTAACCGCCGCTCACAAACAGCAGTTAATCGCGACTTTGCAATCTGATGTAGCAAAAACAACAATAACCGCCAACGACAGCTACTTTGCTGGTAAACAATTAGCCCGCGCCGCCAATCTGCTGGATATTGCCGAGCAATTGGGTCAAACTACTCAAATCAATCAGTTAAAATCGATTCTAAATACGGCTTTTTCTGCCCGGCTTGGTGCTAAATATTTTTACTACGACACGACAATTAAAGGCATCGCCGCCCAAAATAGCGCCTTCGGGTCACAGGACTTTAACGATCATCACTTCCACTATGGCTATTTCATCTACGCCGCCAGCATCCTAGGTAAATACGATGCCGACTTTTTGAAGAACAATCAAAAGCAAATCAATCTGCTGGTTGCCGACATTGCCTCGTACGACCAAACCCCCGACTTTCCAGTCGAGCGTAACTTTGACCCATATGCGGCGCACTCCTGGGCGGCTGGCCTATCACCCTTTGCCGATGGCAATAACCAAGAGTCCAGCAGTGAAGCCATCAATGCCTGGAACGGCGTGGCCGCCTGGGGTAAACTAACCAAAAACAGTCAATTGGAGAGTTCGGCCACCTGGATGCTATCGTCCGAATCTGCCGCCGCCAAAGCCGCGTGGCGCACCGTCGATACCAGCGCCAGCTATTTAAAAAACTACAAAGCCCCATTAACTTCCCTCAACTTTGGCGGCAAACGAACCTATGCGACCTTCTTTAGTGACGAACCAGGTGTTAAACTGGCCATTCAGCTAATACCGATGAATCCAGTTATGAAAACTTTGTCATCTGATCCTTATATCAAATCGGTAATTAATGCTTCAATCACCAATAATAACTATAATGTGACCCTAGGCGACTCTGACTTAATGTACATGGCCCTTGCCGACCCCGCCAGGGCCCTCGGATTAGTAAGCAGTCAGAAAGACAGCTTCATCGATGACGGCAACTCCAGGACGTATTTAGACGCCTGGGTTTATGCGTTGAATGATAAGTAAACCAAGTAGATAAAAAATAAATATTGCTTAGAGTTTGTTGAATTTTATCTTTCAAGCTAATAACGCTCGTGCTATAGTCAAGTTATGGAAAAAATTGTCAAAAAACAAACTTCAATTTTTAAAAAAATCTTAATACTACTGGGAATAATAATTGGACTACCAATCGTAATTATAATTATTCTAATAGCAATCCAGCCTCTGGTTGACGGGATTGATAAGTCCAAATTTACGAGTCTAAAAAGTCAAACAATGTCAATTTTTAATGACATAAAAAAAGCATCAGCCGGAGTTGATGATTGGACATATGAAGCAAAGTGCGTACCTGAATTAGCCGGCGACTGGTCTACCGGTAATTATTTTTGCGATTCAACAATACGCCTAGATAAAACCATTGCATCAACCACGGAGCTAAGTTCTTTACACGAGATGTATTTTCCAATTATAAGTAGCTCAAAATACTTAACACGAGTCGGAGAACTGTCCAAGACATCAATCGCCAATGTTGCAGTTGGCAGCGTATATCAGGAGTATAAGAGTAGTGACGGCTACAGGTGCACCTATTCCGCAAAACTCGTACAGCCCGATGTCGTATCAACATATGATGCTCAGGCACACAGCGGCTCAACTCAAGCCGTTTTAATATTAGATTGCACAGGCAAGGCAAATGGCGACTGGTATAAGGGTTAGCCTTTATAACGAAGCTTATTATTTATCAATTTTCCAATCAGAATAGCTAAAACAATAGATACAATAGCGCCAAGTAAATAGTATCCTACAGGTACGGGCGCATCCAACGAGGCAACTTTTGCCTCTATTTTAGCAGCTGCATTAGTACTGTCGCCTAGCACACCATCTGGGCTAGGCGGGGTAGATAGACTGGGTTGGATAGACAGAGTCGATGGACTAGCCGTACCAGCCACCGCTGCAATCTCACGATCAGACTTATTTTTATTATTCGACAAGACTTCATTGTTTGACAAAGCATGGCTAGCGCTGGCGGGCGGCACAATCGATACACTTGAGGTTGGTAAAACCGAAACCGATGTCACTACAGGCAATATATCTTCAGTAGTTTGTGTAGTATTTATAACATCGTAATAATCAACCTTTTCTCCCGTATAGGTTAATCCGTACAAATGCAGGGCATGATAACCATCTGGTGTGTCTGCGGGTAGAGTTATATCCGCATTAATGCCGCCCAGGCTGTCGGTTTTTAAGCTGCCAAGCTTGACTGACTCCGAGTGAAGTTCGATACCAACCTTAGTGTTTTCATCAAACAACCCAGCCGGCATATGGATAGTCTTTTGCTTGCCGTTAATCGAGCCAATTTGATCGGACGTAAACTTTACGTAGTGCTGCACGGCATAGTCGTGCATTACACCTCCAAATAACCAATAATTAGGTGGCCATGGCGCCTCCACGCTGTTGTAGCAGCGAATGTCTGATGTAGCGCAAGCCTCTGCCGCTGTTCCATTTGATATTGCGCCAGCGACCACCTTACTTATCAGACTCTGTCCTGCTGGAGTTGGGTGAAAACTCTCGCTCCCAATAACTTTGCTAAAATTGTAATTTTTAATAATCGGTATATCGTCACCAAGCCGCACCCAGTTCATCGCACTTGGCTTACCGCTGCCGCACAAAACTTGATTGCCTAAACTATTCTCAATATCGATATAATGCACGCCAGCCTTTTTAGCGGCGGCGGCGACAACCTGATTTAGGTACATAATTCCCTCGTCCATAAATTTTCGTTCGATTGAATCAAACATTAAGCCAAGCGGTACACCACAACTGCCATTCGAATCGATAATTTTAGGATAGCCAACAGCATAAATCGTCGAGCCCGGCGATAATCGTCGCAAATTAGTATAGGTGTCCAGAAGTGTCCAAAACAACCCTTGTATTTCGACGGCTGTCTTTTCACGACCCTCGGGCGTTAGGGCCCATTCGCAAGTGTCAGCGCTTAAGCAAACTTTTAGTTTTTCCATAAATCCAATGTCATTTCCGCCGATGCCAACAGTAATAATTTTAGGTTGATATTGCTCCACAAAAATCGCCTGTAAAATTCGACCCGGTATAAAGTTCTCGCGCGCTTCGGTTATCGCAGCAACCTTTTGTTGCATCACAATTGGCAAAGATTTAAGTCTGTCTCCCTGGCCTTTGTAATCAGGTGCCCAGCCAATTAGGTCATTAGTTGTCGCTCCAGAACACGCAACACTTTTTACAAATTCGTCAGGGAGCCCCAATATTTTTGCAGTTAAGTATGGATACGACCGAGTACTTAGATGACACTTTTCGTAGGTATCGTTTGTGCCCTTTTGATAAAATGCGTCAGATGTTTCGCCTTCACCGCTTGAATATGAATCGCCAAGCGCCAGAAAGTTTAATTTGTAAGGTTCGTATTGGGCGGCCGCCAGCACAACTTCACGCTGATAACCCATATATCCAGTCGAATAAAAGCTAAGCTCGCTACCATCGCTATTAAACCTCGGGTGATAGGCTGCAAAGAAATATGGAATAAACTTATCAGTATTAATCGGTGCCATCTTACATGATTTTGCAAGATAGGTAGTCGCCATAATCTGCTCACCCGTAGCCGTATCACCGCATCCGTCAATCACATCATAAACCGTAATGTACGCATTTGCTCCCATAATAGCCACATGCGTACCATCGTTACTAATCGTCATTTCTGTCGTTGGCGCCATGCCCCAGTTGTAATAAAACGTCATCATTGAAATACGGCGCAATTCACGGGTGTCCATATTAAGCACATACATACCTTTTTCACGAATTTCAATCGCCAACCATTTACCATTTTCAGAGGCGCCATACCCACCCACTGCCCATGTTTTTGCTGGGTCGTCGGTG
>JAJZQE010000047.1 GCA_021847685.1 bacterium
ACACCCCTCGTCGATGGCAACAACAGCCACCCAGGCCAGTTCAAGATACCGGGTCAGTAGGGTTTAGCGGTTAGAAGGTAGAAGGTAGAATATAGCCATTTGCTATATAATCGATTGGATGAACGACGACATCCTTTTAATCGATAAGCCAGCTGGTTGGACTAGTTTTGATGTCGTGGCAAAAATCCGGTCCGGTATTCGGGCAGAGTATCGAGATAGGGGCGAAAAACCAACCAAAAAACAATTGCGAGTCGGTCACGCCGGCACGCTTGACCCATTTGCGACCGGCCTGCTGATTGTACTAAAAGGTGATGCTTGTAAAAAAGCGGGTGAGTTTTTAAAGCTTGATAAAGTCTACGAAGCCACAATTCGTTTAGGCCAGACCAGCACGACGGGTGATCCAGAAGGTGAATTGACGAAGGTGTCTGATCGTCGACCGACTATCGACGAAGTCAAGGCAACGCTTGAAAAATTTGTTGGCGAGATAACGCAGCGTCCACCGATTTACAGTGCAATTAAAATTGATGGGCAGCGAGCCTATAAATTGGCGCGTAAGGGTGAGGAGGTTATTATGCCAACTCGACGGGTTATGGTATTTAGTCTTGAGCTTATTAACTATAATTATCCTGATTTAAAGATTCGCACTCACGTTGGTAGCGGTACTTACATTAGAACGCTAGCCGAAGATATTGGTCGTGACCTTGGTGTTGGTGCATATTGCAGTGAGTTACGCCGGACTTTAATAGAAAAATGGTCGGTTGAAGATGCACTAACTATGACGGACTGGGGCTTATCGAAGTAGTTTTACTGGTCTTGCCAACCAGGTGGGTTAACTTCGTTATTAAGTAGTCGAGCAAGTTGTCGTTTTGTCTCGGCGCTGGCTTTCGAGTTAAGCTCTGGTGAGTATTTTTCGTAATTCTTGTCGGTTATAATACGAGCGGATTCACGTAACGCTGCAAGGTTTTCATTAAACAAGGTGCGCTTTTCTGGTGACAGGTTTCGTCCGCCGTTATTCGCAGCATCGATAAAGACCTTAATGGCGCCACCGTCGTTGCCGGCAATAACTTCATCTTTAATTTTACCGCTTGTAATGAAGTTGACGGTTGATTCAACGACGTCATCGTAGTTCCTAATATCCTGCTTGATAACATCATCTATGAACTTACCGCCAAAGAAAGCACCCGAAGCTGGCAGGCTGTTTTTTGGAATTGCCTTTGAAATGACATCGGCGTAATCTGCTAACTCATTTCCGGACATTCTAATAATCTTAAGCTTCTGTTCGAACGATCCGGCCATCATCTGGTGCTCAATGGCCGCTTCACGGGCAAATTTATCATCCATTTCGAAGGTGTAAACATGGCCACTACTATCGATTCCAACAGCCGCTTCTTCGCCAGTGGCATACTTTTGGTACTGCGCACTATTAAGTTTGAAGTGATTCATCAGTTGGTCGCGATCCGAAATCAGCTTGGCAGCGGCTTCGCGACGCTCGCGGGTCGCAAAGGCAACGGCCGAAGCCGCTCCATTTTCGAGATCAGCTGCACCGGCGTAGTCGCGTAGTCTAATACGATCAAATTCAGCATCTTCACTAAGCATAGCTTCTGAGAAGTTCTTCTGTTGAATTCGTTTTGCTGTTTGGCTGGCGATTGAGTGTAGTGCAAGGTCGCGTGTTGCCCGCGATGATCGATTGGTCAGCTCGGTTAATACGCCGCCAGCTCCATTCACGATAGTTGGGTCAATGCCTGCCCGCAGACTTTCATATTTAGCCTCAATTGTACCTTTAGCAGAGGCGTTTTCGTCAGTTATAACACGCATTTTCATCTCACGCTCCAACATACTTGGGTCAACTTTAATCTTGAGGTTCAGGTCGCGTGATAGACGCTCTTCAATCGTCTTTTTGGCCGTCTCAACTTCATGCTGTGCCTCATGCAACTTTTCATTATCAAGCGAACCGGCAAAGCGGTTATCGGCCATACTTTCATGTAATTTGCGACGACCTTCACGGACGCGACGGTTATGATCCATTCGTTGAGCGTTGCGTTTAAGCAGGGCGCCTCGGCCGGCTTCGGTGCCAAGTCGCTTAGCTTTAACATCATCGGCTCGGTCCTTACTCCAGTTGCGCGTGCGATCGATAATGCCCTTGTTTGGGTTGTTGACCAAACCAGCGATACGCGAAACGGTCGAGCCGCTTAACTTTACTAGCATTGGCGTGATAAATAGTGGCGCCACTTGGACAAGCATACCTAGGATAACGACGTTAATCGAATCAGCATTTTGAATAATAGCCTCGGCCGCCAGTTGCGAGCCGCCAAAGATCAGTGAAAAAGCCGGGAAAAGGACCAGCAGTGTCATAAACATACCGCGCCATTTATCAAACCACTTTTCGGTGTTAGGCAGCAGGTAGGCAACAAAAGCCAGCGGCGCAATGATAACCAGTAAGGTGATGACGGCTTGCCTGGCGGCCATGACGACTAATGCGACTAAAACGGCCATCAAGCCAGATACGAGGGCGGGCAACAGTAAAAAGAGCGAACCAGCTAGTCCATAGGTCGATAAAGTAGTAAACAAGATGATGCCGCCGGCTGTAGCGGCCGTGCCACCCGATAAAATAAAGCCAGTTATACTTTCCCAGCTGGTTAAGTTCCAACTATTCCCGCCAGGTCCGACCAGCGAATTGCGAATTTGGATAAATATGTCTTGTAACGAATAGCCCAGGATGTTTGATATATCAATTGCGACCGAACATATGTAATAAGACAAGTTAACCAGTAAAGCGGCGATAATCAGTCGCGGCAATAGTTTTTTGATGTTGTAGTTATTCAGGCCGACGTTGCTTAACTGAGAGTAAATGATAATTATAAAGGCGATAACAAAAGCGACGTTGGCGATACTGCGCATGTAGGTCCAAGCCCGATACAGTACGGTGTCTTGGCCAGTTTCGGCCGGGCGAACTGCCAAAAAGCCGGCTAGGGTCTTAAATACCCAGTCCATGCCAGATGCCAGGGTCTTGGTGACGGGGCAGATAATCCAGCCCATGCCGTTATCAACGTTACAAGATGATGTGCCGGTGCTCGGGCTGGCACTTTGAGCCGTTATTGATATGTCGATAGGGTTCGATGGATTGCTAAAGCTGCTGGGGCCTTGGTAGATGTAGGTTTTATATTTTGCGCCAGTTGCCGTCGAGGAGTCGACATCTGGGGCAAAGTATATAACGTGTATCAAGCGGTTGGTATTGCCCGGACTGCCGGTTGAGGCTGGATCGACGTAGGTATAGGCCTTGGTGTTTGGCAGTAGGTTGAGGTTTTTAAGAGTAGCGTCATTGGTTGGTCCAGTGTAGGTATTACCTTGGTAGATAATTGAGGCACCATTCCAAGTCGCATCAGTGGCCGCGTGTGTTAGTGGAGCGGTAAAAACGACCCACAAAAAAGCCGCCACAACTGTGGCGAGGACGTAGCTAAGGATTCTTCGAACGGAAAAACTGCCGTGCGAAGAGGCTGGAGTAGCTTCCCACATGGCATAATCATAGCATTTTACAGATTAAAAGTCAATGGTAAATTCAGAAAAGACGGGCCCGGGCCCGGGGCATCATAACGACTGCCCCGGGCCAAAAGGCTACATGACGTGGTAGTCGAGGTACAACCTGTACCCCGCCCAGAACCACGGTGCTAGTAGTGAAAACACCAGGCCGATGATGGCGGCTGCTCGCCACTTCACGTTGATGATGATCTGCCGTGTCGCCACGGCGTACAGCACCAACGTGTACCCGATCACCGGCAGCAAGCCGCCGATGATGTAGGTGACCAGGCCGCCACTCTTGAGAACGTCGTAGCTGAACCAGCTACCGCTCCCAATGGTGGCGACCAGCCAGGCCAAAAGGAACAGGACGACAGCCATGAGGCCTGCCGCAAGTCCTGTCCAGATCATCTGGCTGGAACGGTCTTCGCGCTTCTCGTGGGTTACGGGATCGGGCCATAGCAGCTCGATCATACCCCACAATCCGGCGAGGACCAGCCCGAGGGCCATGGCCATCGCCATTTGGAAGCAGAAGTCGGTGATAGCCATCTTCTGCATGCCGAATGGGCCGATGATCGTCGCCAGAACAGCGACGATGATTGCCGGGCCGATTGACGCCGACCTGCGGCTACGGATAGCCATCGTGGGGTTGGGCTCGTTCAGGTCGAACTCTTGGCCGGGCTTAAAATAGGCAAAAATGTTGCGCTGTTGCATGACATTCCTTTGGTAGTTGGTGTCTGCGTGGCATCCGTCTTTTCTGAAGGTTCGTCTCGAACGTCAGAAAGACGTGAAACTGTACTGCATTATATCACATTTTGTATAAAATGTAAAGATTACGCTACCTGAACCTCAAAACCTACCTTCAACAGACCACTTTCGCCGTGCTCACAAAGTCTAGCACGGCTCGCGTTTCGCTTTTAGTCTGTCCTCAGGTAGGTTTTGAGACTCAGGTTGAGCTTTTGCTTCAGATTAACACTTGAAAAGCCGTTCAGACTTTGCTACAATGCGTATCTGATGATAACACCAGATAATAAAGCCAAGGCAATAGCTTTGACACAAGTACACAAAACCGACGTTGGTTCGCCTCAGGCACAAGCGTCTGTTCTTACGACTCGTATCAAAGAAATTACCGAGCACCTAAAAGTTAACCAGCACGACCACATGGCTCGTCGCGGTTTGATTCAAATGGTGGGACGCCGCAAACGTTTGCTAA
>JAJZQE010000048.1 GCA_021847685.1 bacterium
AACTATCTTGATTAAATACGAAGACTATGACTATGCTTGGCGTGCGCCGCTAAATAAGCCGGACTGGATTTATCTCAGTATGATTAGCAAGTCCGCTTGGGGCCTGCACGAGGATTTATTAAAATATCTCGCCGAAAATTCAGATATTAAACTAGCTTTTCAGCCGGGAACCTTTCATTTTGAGTGGGGCACTGAGAAGTTAGCCGAAATCTACAAGCGATCATACATTGTCTTTATGAACCGTGAAGAGGCCGCGTTAGTGACTGGAAAGAGCGTCGAATCGGTTCGTGATCTAGCCTTAGCTTTGCATGAGCTTGGTCCGCAGATTGTTGTTATTACCGATGGACCAAATGGTTCATATGTCTCGGGTAATTATAAGTTTTTGATGATGCCAAACTACCCTGATCCAGCGCCGCCGTTTGACCGGACAGGGGCGGGCGATGCCTTTGCCTCGACAATGGTCGCGGCGTTGGCACTTGGTGAAAGCCTTGAGACAGCGATGGCATGGGCGCCTATTAACTCGATGAGCGTTGTCCAGAAATTGGGTGCTCAGGCGGGCTTACTAAAAAGTGAAGATCTGAAGGCGTATCTGGAAACGGCACCTGAAGATTATAAGATTAAGGAGTTATAAAGTGAGATATCAAATTTGCGTCTCGGGCGCGGCGTCCGGAAATACAGTTCAAGCCGCTCATCAGTTGGCATTTGACCTGGGCAAGGCGATTACTAGTAGGGGTAAGACCTTAATGACAGGTGCAACTATTGGCCTGCCTTGGTATGCGGCTAAGGGTGCTTTTAGTGTCGAAGGTAAGCGCGGTATGTCGGTTGGTTTTTCACCAGCAACTTCATTCAGAGAGCACGTTACGGTCTATAAATTGCCGACGGTTGAGTTTGATTACATTAATTTCACTAGTATGGAATACGTTGGTCGCGATGTTCACCTAGTTCGTAGTAGCGATGCGGTTATTACCGTCGGTGGTCGGATGGGTAGTCTGCACGAATTTGCGACAGCGCTTGAAAGCAAGAAAGTTTGTGGCGTGTTGCTTGGAAGTGGCGGTTTGGCCGATTATATTCCAACACTTCTAAAAAACATCGAAGCACCAGGGGCTAATGAAATTATTTATGATACCGACCCAGAGCGTCTAGTTGAAAAAGTGATTGAAGCTTTGGATAAAAAATACATTGGTTTCGACTATTACCCAGACGATCGACATATTTCTGATCATCGTTCCGGCCGCGGCTAAACTCTACCTGACTGACTTGGCCTGATGGGCTATAATAAGGACTGATGAGTCAACAATTTCGCCTAGAAACACCATATCAGCCGACTGGTGATCAGCCGATGGCTATCCGTCAATTACTTGACGGTCTTGATAAAGGCGTGCGTGAGCAGACCTTGTTGGGCGTGACAGGTAGCGGTAAGACTTTTACAATGGCTAATATTATCGTGGATCGTCAGGTACCGACTTTGGTCCTAGCCCACAATAAAACCTTGGCTGCCCAGCTGTATAGCGAATTTAAGTCATATTTTCCAGATAACGAAGTCCACTATTTTGTCAGTTACTTTGACTACTACCAACCAGAAGCCTATATCGCTGGTAGCGATACTTATATCGAGAAAGACAGCAAGATTAACGACGAGATTGATCGCTTGCGCCACGCCGCGACGATGGCGCTATTAACCAGACGCGATACGATTATTGTGGCGAGTGTTAGTTGTATTTACGGTATTGGTTCGCCCGACGATTACTCGGCGATGTCGATTACCGTCAAGCTGCATGAGCGTCGCCAGCAAGATAAATTTATTCGCCTGTTGACCGATATTCAGTATCACCGCAATGATATCGATTTTCACCGTGGCACATTCCGAGTGAAAGGTGACGTCGTCGATGTTTTTCCAGCCGGTAGTGACATCGCTTATCGAATTGCGTTTTTTGGTGATGAGGTCGAGCGAATCACGCGGATGGACCCATTAACGGGCGAAATCTTGGCCGAGCCAACCGAGGTAAGTATTTTTCCAAGTAGTCACTATGTGACGCCAAAAGAAAAGTTGGCCGTGGCAATTGAAAACATTAAAACCGAGTTTGCCCAGCGCCTGGAATGGTTTGAAAAAAACGACAAGTTACTTGAAGCGCAACGGCTGGCGCAGCGCACCAAATATGACCTTGAAATGTTAGAAGAAACCGGTTTTGTTAAAGGTATTGAAAACTATAGCCGATATCTAACCAACCGTGAACCTGGCGAGCAGCCGGCGACTTTGTTGGATTATTTTCCGGATGACTTTATGTTGATGGTCGATGAAAGCCACATGACTTTGCCGCAAGTTCGCGGTATGTATAATGGCGACCGGGCACGCAAGGAAGTTTTGGTCGATTATGGCTTTAGGCTGCCGTCAGCGCTTGATAACCGACCGCTAACCTTTGCCGAATTTGACCGACATATTAATAAAGTTATTTATGTCTCGGCTACGCCAGGCGATTACGAGTTAGCCCATAGTCCCGAGCCGGCCCAGCAGGTGATTCGTCCAACTGGTTTGATCGACCCAGAGATTATTGTCCGTCCAACCAAGGGCCAGATTGATGATTTGGTAGCAGAAATCCGCGACCGAACGGCTAAAAATCAACGTGTCTTGGTGACAACTTTAACTAAACGCATGGCTGAAGATTTGACGACTTATTTACAAGACATCGACATTAAAACGGCCTATATCCACAGCGATGTTGATACCCTGGAGCGCGGTGACATCTTAAAGGATTTGCGTCTGGGCGTTTATGACGTCCTGGTCGGTATTAACCTACTGCGTGAAGGACTGGACTTGCCAGAAGTTAGCTTGGTGGCGATTATGGATGCCGACAAAGAGGGCTTTTTGCGTAGCGCCAATGCTTTGATTCAGACGATTGGCCGCGCGGCCCGTCACCTTGAAGGTAAAGTATTGATGTACGCCGATAAAATGACCGATTCGATGAAGAAGGCGATTAGTGAAACTGACCGACGTCGGGCAATTCAGACCGCCTATAACGTTGAGCACAATATTACGCCGGAAAGTATCGCCAAGGGGATTGATGAGGGCCTACGATCGTTAATTCCAAAGAAAGTCGATGATTCCAGGAAACTTAATCTTAACAAAATTCCGCGCGACGAATATCCAGCACTGATAAAAGAGCTGACTGGTCAAATGGAGTTTGCCAGTGCTAATCTTGAATTTGAAAAGGCGGCCGAACTACGCGATATGATTGCCGATCTTAAGACTAAAGTATAAATGATGGTAAAGATTGCCTCATGGAATATTGAAGGTCGGCTGACTAACCTAGCAATTAATCGAAGGGGAACGCCTGACCATATCTTAAAGGGCATCGTCAAACTGCAGGCTGATGTTTTGTTTTTAGCTGAAGCTTTTGGGGCCGAGACGCCTAATTATGATATTGGTAAGCGGCTAGCTAAACTTGGCTATCATATCGTCGAGGTGCCGTACGATAACGCGGATGAGCCTAGATTGAAGCCAGCTGTCTATAGCCCGTCGATGATGCTACTTAGTAAATTGCCAATCATTAGCTATCAGACTATTCGTCTGGGCGACTTAAGAAATGCAATTTTGGCGTATGTCAAAGACCCAGCCAGCGGTAAAACACTTCGAATACTTGGTATTCACCTGGATGACCGTTCTGAGTCTCTCCGGCTTAGTCAGGTCCCGGATCTTATCCAGCTTATTAAGAACACTAATGACCCGACGATTGTTATGGGTGATTTTAATGCGATGCATGGTGGTGATATCTTACCAGCAAAACTTCTGCAAAGTTTGCCGATTCGGACAGCTGCAAAGTATATCTTGCCAGAGTTAGCTTTACGAGCAGTGGATATGGCAAAAGGCGACACATTAAAACAGATTATAAATCAGACGGGTCTGCGCGATGCTGATAGGCGGCATCGACCGACATCGACGCCAAAATTGCGCGGTCGTGAATGGCTACCGAGTGTTCGATTAATGCAAATTGACCATATACTAGCTTCACCAGCTATAAACATAAGCAATTTTCATATTTCAACAGATGGTGGCTCTGATCATCGGGCTATTTCCGCTATGGTTACTATAGACAAAATAAGCTAACTGTGCTAATATAAACATATTGCATTCAATGAATGTCGAGTCTCTTTCGAAGATTTAGCGCCGTAGTGAAAATAAAAATGCGCTTCCACTGAAATATCCCCTCGCTGTTCGGCCTCGCTTATTTGGTGAGCAATAAGACTGCAAAACAGCAAACTAAACGAAAGGCCTATTTTTTATGGCATATCAACAACGACGCTTCGGCGGTTCTAGTAATTCACGTCCCAGCGGTGGAAGCCGCGGTGGTGCCTCATTTGGTGGCGCCCGCCGTGGCGGCGGTTCACGTGGACCAGCTAAGAAATATATTCACCCAAGTAAATTCATCAACAAAGCGACCTCAAAGGCCGACGAAGTTGTCTATGAATCAAAAAACAAATTTGCCGACTTTCCATTTGGTAATCAATTACGCAATAATATTGCTAAAAAAGGTTACGAAATCCCAAGTGCGATTCAGGACCAAGCGATTCCTCACATTCTTGAAGGCAAGGATGTTATTGGTCTAGCCAACACTGGTACTGGTAAAACCGCGGCTTTCTTGCTGCCAATTATCGAACGCCAAACTGGTGTTAACCTGCGTCCAAGTGTGCTAATTATTGCGCCAACCCGCGAGCTTG
>JAJZQE010000049.1 GCA_021847685.1 bacterium
CCTATGCCGGATCGGGTTTAGCTAACGCTAATAGTTGTAACGAAAGCCAATTAAGCTTTGTTAACTCGACGTCGCTTGGGGCTTGCTCGTCAACGACTGTCATCGGCCATTATGCTAATTCAACCTCAATTCCAGATATTGGATCAAGCTTTTCGACGACCGGAGCGCCAACCATAGGCGCTAATGACCTGGGTAGCTCATCAAATTCGGGCGTGTACACGGCAACGGGCGCAGTGACGCTTAACGGTGGTAATATTCAGCAAGGACGCTGGGTAGTTATCAATGCGCCAACGGCTGACATTACAATTACTGGCAATATTACCTACACCAATGGGACGCTACACACGCTTGTTGATATTCCGCAAGTTGTTATTATCGCCAATAATATCCACATTAACAGTAACGTTACCAACATTGATGCTTGGTTGATTGCTAAAAACAGCCTGGACACTTGTGCGGATGTGGCTGGTAACCTTAGTTCGAAACTTTGTAACAATCAATTGATCGTTAATGGTCCAGTTGCGGCTGCTAAGCTGTATTTGCGTCGGACGGCTGGCTCGGGCACTGGTCAAGCCAACAGTGGCGATCCGGCCGAAATCTTTAATCTGCGACCAGATGCTTATATGTGGGCTAGTTTGCGCGCCAGTGGTGGCGGTAGTCGCATTCAAACAGTTTATACCACCGAACTGCCGCCTCGATTATAATCATTGATTTACAGCTTGCTTTTAACGCTAATGCTTCTGTATAATGATAGACAATATGGCATTACTAAAAGGAGTGGGCAGCTTTTTCGCACTAGACATTGGAACTAACGCCGTTAGGGTTGTTCAGCTGTCGCCAACCGGTACCGATAGTTGGACCTTGCAGCACTACGGCTATGCACCCGTTGATGAAAAAACCAGCGCTAGTGATTCACCCGAGAGCCGTCGCCGCCTGGGCGAGATTATTATGACTGCAATCGGTCAAAGTGGTATCAAGGAAAAAGATATTGTAATTGGCCTGCCATCGAGTAAAACTTTTACAACTGTGATTGATGTACCGATGATGGGCGAGGCCGAACTGCGCAGTACAATTAAATACCAAGTCGATCAATATATCCCAATGTCGGTTGATGAGGCTAAGGTTGACTGGGCGCTACTTGGCCAATCGCTACACGATGCCAAACAGCAAGAGGTGCTACTGGCCAGTACGTCTAACACTTTTGCCGAGGAGCGCCTTGAGTTTATCGAGAGCCTTGGATTAAACGTTATTGCGGCCGAGCCGGATCCAATTGCCATGATTCGTTCACTACTACCAAGTGGCATCAAAGACGCCCGCCTGATTATTGACGTCGGTGAGCAGTCGACCGACCTAGCGATTACCTTTGGTGATACGCCGCGACTTGTCCGCACTATCCCGACTGGTATCCGCTCACTTATTAAGGCCGCTGTTCAAAACCTTAACGTTCAGGATGATCAAGCTCGCCAGTTTATTCTTAAATTTGGTTTGGCGCCAGACCGACTTGAAGGCCAGGTATATCGCGCGATTGAAGGCACGCTCGACAACTTTGCGGCCGAACTTGTTAAATCGATTAAATTCTTTCAGACGCGTTACCCAAATACCCCAGTTGGTGGTATCTTGCTGTCAGGCTTCGGCGCGGTTGTGCCGCAATTTGGCGAATATGTAACGGCAAAAACCGGCGTGCCATCAAGCGTGGCTAATCCGTGGCAAAAAGTACGGGTTGCCCAGGCCGATCAACAAAAACTCGGCACAATCGCCTCGGAATTTGCGACCGTTATTGGCTTGGCCCAGCGGAGGAATAAATAATGATTGAAATCAATCTTATCCCTGATGTTAAACAAGAACTAATCAAAGCTCAACACGTTCGTTCGGCGGTTATATCGGCTACCATACTTATTGGTCTGGCTTCGGTTGCTGTCGTTACTTTATTGGCTATCTATGCATTTGGCGTTCAAACGGTTCGCGGCGCCCTGGCGGATGATGCGATTAAAAAAGGTAGCGCTCAGTTGGCCTCGGTTGCTGATCTATCAAAGACTTTGACGATTCAAAATCAATTAACCAAGATAGCATCGATTCATGATTCAACGAAAATTGATTCACGTTTGTTTGACGTTTTGCAGGCAATTATTCCGCCAATCCCTAACAATGTTCAAATTTCAACCTTTCGAATTGACTCGTCGACCAACCAAATTACAATCGATGGACAGGCGGTTAATAGTTATGCCGCCGTTGAGGTCTTTAAAAAGACAATTGAGGCTGCACAGGTCAGTTATTCAGATGGCAAGAATACTCAGACAATCGCTTTGGCTACTAATGTCAGCACCAGCAATACCAGCTATGGCGAGGACGCTAGCGGTGTAAAGGTGTTGCGTTTTACAATTAGCTTCAACTACGCGCCCGAGCTTTTGTCGCCATTATCCCAGAACGTAAAGGTAACGATTGCCAACCAGGGCAATGCCACTGACTCGTATCTTGGTGTTCCAAAGAGTATATTTGTCGATCGAGCTAAAGATCTGGGAGGGAAGTAATTAGTATGGCAATAAAGAATGCGGCGATTCGTAAGCGCACCCAGATAGCCAAGGCTAATCGCACTATGTTTGTCTGGGTTGCTGCTGTATCGGTGGTCTTTGGCTTTGCCGTCGTTGGCTCAATTTTCTTGGCTCAAAAGATATTCTTTAACGAAAAAGTTTTAGCCGCCAAAAATAACACTATCGCGATTTTAAACAAAGACAACAGCAGCGTCAGTGAGCTGGAGGCGCAGGTTCGGGTACTTGATACTAATCAGGCTTTGGCGAGCGCCAAGGCTAAGCCAACTGATCAAACTATCCAGGTTATATTGGACGCTTTGCCGTCTGACGCAAACTCGCTAGCCCTGGGTGCATCGCTGCAAAATGTTCTACTTAACGGTATCAGTGGACTTAGTTTACAATCCCTGCAGGTTGATCCGGTCGCTGGTGTCGAATCCTTATCGACTGGCGCCACCGCGGCACCAACCTTGGTGCCAACAGACACAGCTCAACCGCAAATTACATTTAGGTTTTCAGTCAAGGGTAATGAAGCGGCATTAAAAGAAGCTTTGACCCGGCTTGAGCGCTCGATTCGGGCTATCGATATTATTTCACTGACAATCGAGAGCCAAGGAAGCGATCGGTTGATGACAGTGGAGGCCAGAGCCTTTTATGAGCCGGCCCGAACGGTTCAATTAAAGGATAAGGTAATAAAATCATGAATACCGTTAAAACTAGTCAACTAGGCGTATATACCACTAGTAAGGAGGTTTTAACGGCATGAAAAAATCAGATATAGCAATGATTATATTAATTGCATCAATCAGCGTTTTGATAGCGTATTTTGTTGCCAAGGGTATTTTTGGCGGTGGTTCGAGCTCTAGCCAGACGGTTAAGACAATTGATCCGATTGATTCTCGGATTGTTGCGCCAGACCCATCGATATTTAACAGTAACGCCATTAACCCGTCGGTGGAGGTTCAGATTAGCGGCACATCTCAACCAGGCGCAAAGTAGGAGGTGACAGCATGGCACTTCTAACAAGTGATATCCAAGACAAACTCGTTAGCCTTCTTATTAGTGAAGGTCTTGTTGAGTCTGCACGGTTGCAAGAAGCCAGCGCCAAATCAAAGGCTTCTAACAAGCCATTATTGGCGATTTTGACCGAAGATGACGTTGTTGATGATGAAATGTTGACGCACGCCATAGCCCAGGTGTCAGGTGTGCCATATGTTAACCTTACCTCGAGTTTAATCGATCAAAACATTCTGTCGCTTTTGCCAGAAGATGTCGCTGAGAGGTTTATGGCCGTGCCGCTGGCCGAAGTCCAAAACCGACTTGCCGTCGCGATGATTGATGCCAACAACGTCCAAGCGGTTGACTATTTGGCTAATCGGATTCAGCGACCACTTAAGGTCTTTATGGCCTCCGAGGCTGGTGTGCGACATATCCTTGATCAGTACAAGACCGACCTGTCAAGCGTCGGTGAAGCGGCCGAGGCTAGCCAAGCTGAAGCTAGTCTTGATTCCGATCGTGATGTTAAGACGATTGTTCAAGATTCACCAATCAGCAAAGCTCTTAGTACAATTTTGGAATACGCTGTTAAATCTCGTGCCAGCGATGTTCATGTCGAGCCGCTTGAGGGTTCGCTCAAGATACGGGTTCGGGTTGACGGCGTACTACGAGAAATTATGCAGCTACCTAAAAGTATTGAACCAGCGCTTGTTAGTCGAATAAAAATTTTATCCAACTTGAAAATTGATGAGCATCGTGTACCGCAGGACGGTCAGTTTACGGTTAAGGTCGCCAATAAAGAGGTTGACCTTCGTATCGCAATTAGTCCAGTGGTTTGGGGTGAACAGGTTGTTATTCGTCTACTCGACAAGTCTGGTAACTCATTTGATCTTGAGGAAATGGGCTATGCTGGCCGTGCCCTAAGGGCAATTCGTCACGGTATTGTTCATCCAAATGGTATGGTTTTAACATCGGGCCCAACTGGTAGCGGTAAGTCGACCAGTTTATACGCGCTGATTAAAGAGATAAAAAATGACATGGTTAACATCGTAACGCTTGAGGATCCTGTCGAGTACAAGATGAATGGGGTTAATCAGATTCAAGTTAACGCTGATGTTGGCCTGACCTTCGCCACTGGCCTGCGCTCAATCTTGCGGCAAGAC
>JAJZQE010000050.1 GCA_021847685.1 bacterium
CTAAAAAGTCTGCCAAAAAAATTCCAAGCTTACCACCATAAATACCGTACTCAAACTGGACAATTATAATAGTCTCATCAGCGTTTTGATTGATAAGGTTGGCGGCCTTAATGTAGGACTCGGGGTTCTCTTTATCGATTTCGATGGTGACTTCGGGCGAGTATTTAAACTTTTCAGAGGTCTCGTTAATGGTACAAACGGTAATATCGGCGCGGGGCAACAGCATACGCAGATTTAGGTATAGGTCGCCATTGAAAGTCGCAATTCCGCATTGCCTAGGAGGATAGTCACCGACTAAGATTATTTTCTTAATAGAGTGTGTTTTTGGAACGTACTTAATCACGTGAACCTCAATTCCCTAGTATTATACACCTTATCTTACAACTATAGAATTACTGTCGGTTGTGTCGCAACGCCCATGCTAGCGATTATCAGTTATATCGTCTGGTAAAAAGCCCTTGCCTGGTTTAAAACCGGCCGCCCATTTGTAATCTTTGCCATAGCCGATGTCTTTCATTAGTTTAGTCGGGGCGTTGCGTAAATGCAGCGGCACAGGTGAGTCAGGGTATTGTTTTGCCAGTGATTGGGCGCGATTCATAGCGTCGGTGGCTTGACGAGATTTCTCACTTTTAGCTAAGGCGGCCGCCACGTGGAATAAAATATAGCTACTTTCGGGCATGCCGATTCGCTCAACCGCTTGGAAGGCATTAAGGGCCAGCCCGAGTGCGCCATTACCGGCTAGTCCGATATCTTCGCTGGCAAAAATTACCATACGACGAGCGATAAATTTGGCGTCCTCGCCAGCATCAATCATCCTTGCTAGGTAATAAAGCGTTGCGTCGACGTCACTACCGCGCATACTTTTAATAAATGCGCTAATAACGTTATAGTGCATTTCGCCCTTTTTGTCATAACCAGGCACGCGTTTTTGAGCCGCGACTTTGACAATTTCGGGGGTAACCTTGTCTTTCATGCTAAGCGCTAGTTCGAGGTTACCTAGCGCGACACGGGCATCACCACCTGATAACTCGGCTAGGTAGTCAATAGCGGCTGGCGTGACCATTTTGGTGGCTTTTTCGATTTTAAGCGCGTGTTTTAGAATCGTGATAATTTCATCTTTATTAAGCGGTTCAAGAACCAATACTCGACTGCGCGACAGTAATGGATTAATAATTTCAAAACTTGGGTTTTCGGTCGTGGCGCCAATTAATGTGATTAATCCAGATTCAACATGTGGCAAAAATGCGTCTTGCTGAGCCTTGTTAAAGCGGTGAATCTCATCCACAAACAAAATAGTCCGAAGTTGTAGATTCCAGTTTTGGCGGGCGTGTTCGATGACTTTTTCGACATCTTTTTTGCCACTTGTGACGGCTGATAGCTCAATAAATTCGGCTTTAACTTCACCGGCGATGATGCGCGCCAGTGTCGTTTTGCCGCTGCCTGGTGGCCCCCAAAGTATCAAACTGACTGGTTCTTTGTTCTTAACAATCTGACGTAAAATCTCGCCATCGCCCAACAAATGGGTCTGGCCAATAACTTCATCTAAGGTAGTCGGTCGCATGCGCTCCGCCAGGGGAATTCGTTGCATCCCTCTATTATACCCTGTATGCTAGACCAATAATATGAATCGAAGAACAATACTATTAGTATTTGGTGGTGAATCGTCCGAGCATGAGGTTTCGGTGCTATCGGCACGTAATGTCTACGCCGCAATTGATAATGATAAATTTGAAGTAATTTTGGCCTATATCGACAAATCCGGTGTGTGGTGGCTGCTTGATAATATTGTGGAAGATATTGTCACTGACACTGCCCGGCAAATCGTGCCGATGCTTGGACTTGGTGAGTTTATGACGGCTCCAGATAATCAGCCAATTAAACCGTCGGTAATTTTGCCAATTTTGCATGGCCGAAATGGTGAAGACGGTAGCATTCAGGGGTTAGCGCAATTATTACATATTCCGATTGTTGGCTGCGATATGACAGCAAGCGCTATTTGTATGGATAAGCTAGCTACCAAAGAAATTCTGGATTCCCATGGCGTGACGGTTGTGCCATATGAAATTCATCGCGAAGGTGAGCCGGTACCTGATTTTCAGGCCGTCACTCAACATCTAGGTAATCCGATTTTTGTTAAACCATCACGGGCCGGTAGCTCGGTTGGTGTCAGTAAAGTTCGCAATCAGCAAGAATTTATTAGAGCTTTAGTCGAAGCTCACCGTCACGATGAAGTCGTTTTAATCGAACAGGGGATCACTGGTCGCGAACTTGAGGTGGCGATGCTAGGCAATCCACCCGATCATCAGGCTAGTGCGGTTGGCGAAATTATACCTGGTGACGATTTTTACAGCTATGACGACAAGTATGCTAGTTCGTCTAGCTCACAAACTCTGGTACCAGCACCGCTGGATGACAATGTAGCTTTGATGGTCAGAAGTGCTGCTGCTAATATTTATCAGCTACTAGGCTGCAAGGGGCTTGCACGCGTCGATTTTTTCTTGGTGATGGACGGTACGCTCTATATCAACGAGGTTAATACGATCCCTGGATTTACTAATATCAGTATGTATCCCAAGCTGTGGCAGGCTAACGGTTTGTCTTACGGCCAACTGATTGAGCGCTTAATTTCTTTAGCTCGTTAGTGGTATAATAATATTTACAAACAAAGGAGGCACACGGTGCTGTACTACTTGCTGATCGTAATTATAATTTTTGTCCTAAGCGGGCTGAAGGTCGTTAATCAGTATGAGCGCGGCGTCGTTTTGACGCTTGGTCGTTTTACCGGTATGCGCCAACCGGGCTTGCAGATTATTGTGCCGATTTTTCAGCGCATGATTCGTGTTGATATCCGTACTAATACGATTGATATTCCAAAACAAGAGGTGATTACAAAGGATAACGTGACGGTTAATGTTGACGCCGTCGTTTACTTTAAGGTTAAAGATGCTGAAAAAGCGGTGTTTGAGGTTTCTAATTACATTTACGCCAGCAGCCAGTTCGCCCAGGCGGCGCTACGTGATGTAACCGGTAATGTCGAGCTTGATTCGCTGCTTGGTAAGCGCGAAGAAGTCAGTGCCCAGATTAAAGCAATTGTTGATATTCAGACTGAAAAGTGGGGAATTGACGTTGAAACTGTTAAAATCCAGAACATTGAACTTCCACAGGATATGAAACGGGCTATGGCAAAGCAAGCTGAGGCCGAGCGCGAGCGCCGAGCTGTCATTATCACTGCTGAAGGCGAAAAGGCCGCTGCGACCGCTGTAGCCGCTGCAGCGGGCATTTTATCCAAGGCTGTAGGTGGAATTAGTATTCGTACGCTGCAAACTCTTGAAAAAATCGCGGTTGAACCTAGTCAAAAGACACTATTTGTACTGCCAGCCGAGCTGACCGAAACTGTCAGCAAAATGCTCAATAAGTAAACAGCTTGTTGATTTGGTGTAACTCTAGTAAAATAATAGGGCTATAAACAGTGGTGCGTCCAATGTGGCTCTTTAGCTCGTTGACCCGGAGGGTCACTAGTAAAAAGTGTAGAGCAGAGGCGCGGATGTAACTATATGTGCATCACCCGTTGTATAATAGCGATAACCAATGTGGCTCTTTAGCTCAGTTGGTAGAGCAGAGGCCTGAAGAGCCTTGTGTCCCCAGTTCAAGTCTGGGAGGAGCCACCAAATAAAAAATCTAATCGCATGGATTAGATTTTTTATTTGACGTGATTTTTTATCAGATTTTAACTGGGGGCTTTTTGCAAAGCAAAAATAGTCCCCAGTGCATGAAGCGACAGGCAGCGAAGATTAACTTGCTTATCTTTGCAACCGAGCGGATATAGGGAGCGCAGCGACCGCCTGATGGGAGGAGCCAGAATTTCACTCAATAACCCTTTAATTCGACTTGTATTAGAATAGCAAGTCATTTATAATCTTGTAGAGCATGCGGGTGTAGCTCAGTTGTTTAGAGCGCTTCCTTGCCAAGGAAGAGGTCGAGAGTTAGAGTCTCTTCACCCGCACCAATTCAAGAAACCTCAGCCATGCGCTGGGGTTTTTGAATTGGTCTGTGTTGTGATTACTCTAACTCTCGACCTCTTATCTAGCAAATAAACCACATCCAATCTGCTATAATAAAGGATACGAAAGGGGGTAAGTATGCTCGCTAGAATCATTTATGCTATCGGAGGGTTTATAGAGACGCTTATTGCGCTACGGTTTGTTTTGCGTCTTATTGGGGCGAATGCCGGAAATGTGATTGTGGGCTGGATTTACACTTGGAGTACGCCATTTGTCGCACCGTTTTCGGGCATTTTAGGCCAAGATGCAACGGTAATTCATGGAGTGGGAACTGTTACTCAGAGCGTTTTTGACTGGACGGCACTTGTCGCCCTGGTGGTAATCGGTCTAATCGTCGGATTTATTGGATCGATTGTCGGTCGTTCGCACGTGTAGTATTGTGATTTTTGTTACAATAAGTATGCCTTCAAGAGGACGGACCTCCGTAGGTGTTATTTTGTGATTATTTTTATTCCAGCGGGTGCTCCTGGAATAAAGAGCGGGTTGGATATCGAGGCTTTGGCTTGACAAATTAATACTTAAGCT
>JAJZQE010000051.1 GCA_021847685.1 bacterium
GTTAGAATATGGAATACAGAATACGGAATACAGCAAATCATAACCCGTCACACAGTAGAGGGGGTGGTTTTACTTCATATATATGGGATGTCCCCGTCAGGGCGAGCCAAACGCCACAGGCGCACATTGCGCCCTGTAGAGTGGCCCGTATAGATGAAGTGAATCCAGCGCCGAGTAAAAGAGGAGGCTTCTTATGGCAATAAATTCAATACTGTGTATCGAAGATGATCGCTTTATCGGCGAGATGTATATCCGTAGCCTTCAAAAAGCCGGTTACGTCGTAGACTGGGTAGTTGATGGCAACGATGGCTTAATCGCCGCTCGTAACAAATCTTACGACCTGATATTACTTGATGTTATGCTGCCAGAGCGCCGTGGCACCGAAATTCTTGATGCCTTGCGTGGCGGTAACCAAGATTTAATCCCTAACACCAAGGTAATTGTCCTAACCAACTTCGAACAAGACGACGAATCTCGCACGACCATGCAAAAACACGCCGACGCCTACCTAATCAAGGCCGAGATTACGCCAAAAAAACTGATTGAAATCATCGAACAACTCGCAGCCAACTAGACATCACCGAGGTTATTTGGTAGAGTATAACAAGCTCTACGCAAGCGAGCAGCGGTCTCATATGGATCCTTCGGACCATATTGATCCCAAATTTTTCGGAAATGGTCAAATATGTAAACACATTTGCTTCATTTCACTCAAAATCTGGTCTCATCGTCTAACGGTTAGGACACCAGGTTCTCATCCTGACAATCCGGGTTCGATTCCCGGTGAGATCACCAAAGTAAAAAGCTCTGCCCTCGGCAGGGCTTTTTACTTTGACGAATTCTTCGTCGAAATCGAACGCCGCGCGGGTTCGAATTCTGTCAAATCTATCTGATTTTACAGAATTTAGTTGATGTTATAGCAAGAAGTTTACGAATTGCTATAACATCTTGCGTCGGACCGGTGAGATCACCATAGAAAAACGCTCATCCCTCGCGGATGGGCGTTTTTCTATAGCGCATTGCGCGTGAATCGAACGCCGTAAGGGTTCGCCTACTGTCATAATCTTTGATTTGACAGTAGTTAGCCGATGTTCGCCGCTAAAATAGCGAGAACATCGAAGCGTTTGACCGGTTAGATCAACCTTTGGAGATTTTAGTGTCTTACGAAACCCATAACAGACAGAGAGCCCCTACGAACATAGGCTCATGGGCTTTTGTTTTTTGCACAATTCTTTAAAAGTTTTCTTGGCTCACCGTTGACTAGTTTCCTCTGCTTAATGGTTCGATACTGTATAATTAGAGAATGAATATCCAAGGATCACAAAGTGAGGATAGTGGCATTGCCCTTTTGACTAACAATGACCGAGAGATTTACAGCGTAGGCATATCAACCGGTGGCGTTGCCGAAATCCGCATGGCTGAAGCAAGCCCAAAGCGACACATAATAGCTACGACCGTCGACGAGGAGGGTGTTGATTTTGCCCAGAAGTTTATATGCGAAAAGCACTTAGAGAGTCAGATTGAGGCAAAGATTGAAGATGTAGCAGAACCTCTACCGTATAATAACAACAACTTTGATTATATCTATGCACGTCTAGTTTTACACTACTTGCCGAAAGCTAAGCTGGATAAGGCGCTAGCCGAACTGCACCGAGTGCTCAAACCAGGCGGTAAGCTTTTTGTGGTTGTCCGCTCGGTGAACTGCCCAGACGCAAAAGATCCCAAGGCCAAGTATGATCCCGAAACAAGTCTCACCGCTTGTGAACATACCGACGAACAAACCGGCGAGACACATACATCTATTCGCTACTTTCACTCAGAAGAGTCCATCCGTGAGCATGTTACTAAAGCTGGTTTCATTGTAGAGTACGTGAAGTCTTATAACGAGCGCCTATTCACTGACTTTATGCGCACTAAACTCGCACCGCATGACGACAATGTCGTAGAACTGGTGGCTACCAAATGAGCAGCGAGGATGTCTTTCATCTTGGTATAAAGGCATTGATTCGCAACCAAGTGGGCGACGTGCTATTGATGCAGGTTAACCCCGCCAAACTCAACGGCGAACATAAGGACTACTGGGATTTGCCTGGCGGTCGGGTTCAGAAAGGTGATTCCGTCGAAGACACTTTAAAGCGTGAAGTACTGGAAGAGACGGGCATAGTTGAGATAGCAAATATTAAGTCTGCAAGCATGGTGTTGTCCAATATCCGTATCCCAGTCGGTAAAGAGGAATCGGTTGGGCTTATCCTGAGTGTGTATGTATGCACTGTCCCTGAAGATGCAAAAGTTGTACTGTCTGATGAGCATATAGCTTACAACTGGTTTGCCCCAGCTAAAACCGCTGAATTGTTGAGGGTGAAGTATCCGAGTGACTTTTGTGAAGCTATTGCTGGATTGAAATGAATTAAAGACTTAACTCTTTTAATCGATCATTAAACCGCTCGAGGCATTGCGTCGGAATCAAACGCCGTACGGTTTTAATTCTATCAAATCTATCTAATTACTACAAATACTTATCTAAAAACGCAATCATCTGAGCCTCGATGCTATTGAGATTTGGCTGGCTTTTTGCTGTAAAGTAGTGTCCAGCATCTTTAACGCCAACAAGCATGGCATCGACGCCAGCAGCTTTTAACCTGGCCTCAAAGTTAACCGATTGCACATAATAGACCGTCCGGTCGTTCATGCCGTGAAAAATCAAAAACGGCGGCGCTCCGCGCAGATTAGCAAATAAGGGACTGGCTCGGCGCGCTAACGATTCATCGGTAGCTGAACCCAAATAATTGATCGCCCACTTGTCGGGTTGCGGCTTTCTGGTAACCTGCGCCCAGATGTCAGCTGGACCGTAAAAATCAACAACCGCTTTAATCTGTTTTTTGTATGGAGAGGTGAGTGCCGCCATTGACGCCAGCTGACCACCGGCGCTGTCACCCATAACAGCAAACTTGGTCATATCAATATTTAGGATAGCGGCTTTAGAATTTAAATATGCAATCGCACAATCAATATCTTCATTTTGGGCCGGATAGGTAAATTGTGGCGCCAAGCGATAATTAACACTTACAAAAGCCATACCGTGCTTGACAATCTCGGCTCCATAATCGGCCACGAACGGATTAGATTTGTCACCACCAATCCAGCCGCCACCGTGAATGTACATCACAACCGGAACGACTTTATCGATATTTTTTGGTGTATAAACATCCATTTTTTGCATGTGGTTGACGCCACCACAATACGATAAGTTAGCTTTTTTATCTGCCACCGTCGCCATACTTGGATCAATTACAAAATTATCGTAAGTTGAGTAGTATAGGTCGTTAACATCTTCTTGAAAAGACGGATAAAAAAGATAAAGCAACACCGTCAGCAATAAAAATAGGCCCAAAACAATCGCCACGGCTAGGCTAATCTGTTTTCGAGAGATGTGTTTAAGCTTAATCATCAAGCTTATTATAACTTATTTAAATCACCGCGAATGCCAGCCAATATGCTTGCATTAAATAATCATAAACGTCATAATAACCTCTAGAAAACAGTTCTAAAAATTAG
The DNA here is from genome assembly GCA_021847685.1 of bacterium. Taxonomy (GTDB): domain Bacteria; phylum Patescibacteriota; class Saccharimonadia; order Saccharimonadales; family Saccharimonadaceae; genus UBA1547. The sequence continues at coordinate 3,556 of JAJZQE010000051.1, forward strand.
GGGGCAACCATTCAGCCAGTCAATCTAAACCGTTTTTGGCACCGCCGTATCTGCGAAGCGGCTATTTTAGTGTCAGCCAGCGTGATTGTGCTTTATTTTTTGCCATTTTTTAGCGCTCAACCAGTTAGTCAGTCAATCCTTGTCAGCCAGCCAATCTTAATCCTTGCCAGCCTCACTACCGTCGCTGGAGTTATTCTTTACATCTGGTACCCTAAAAAGTCAGCGGCTTTCCCATACTCATTAATTGCTTATTTGCTATTAACCGCCACGGCTGGTGGTCTTATCGTTACCACTGGCGGCGCAAGTTCACCATTTTTGGCACTTTGGATGCTAGTAGCGGTTTTTGCAGGATTATTTGGTCTATGGGGGCTTTTGCCAATGTTGGCAGCTATCGGCACTTTTGTAGCCGCTGAATATCTAAAGGGGCACTTTACACCTGAATTAATTGTCCTGGTTAGCTTTGCCGGACTTTTACCACTTATCGCCAGTATGATTATTTGGCATAGTAAGTCCGATCGAGCTGACGAAAGCGGCGACCGCGCCTATAAAGACCTAGCGCACGAGCTTTCACAGGTCGCGTCACAATCCGAAGTTGTCATTAACGCCATCGGTGACGGCGTCATGGCACTTGACGGCAAGGGTATGATTCAGCTAATTAACCCAGCTGCTCAACGAATCTTAGGCTGGGCCAAGCAAGATGCACTGGCCCTTAGCTATAAATCAGTTTTAACACTTGTTGATAAAGTTAATAAACCGCTCGATCCCAGTATGGATCCAGTGCAGCAAGTTCTAAACAATAACCAACAAGTTCGCAATAACGACCTGACGATTTTGTCCAAAACTGGCAAAAAAATGATGACCTCATTGGTGGTTTCACCAGTCGGTGAAATGGGGTCGGGTGTGATTATTGTTTTTCGCGATATCACCAA
>JAJZQE010000052.1 GCA_021847685.1 bacterium
TATGTCAGCCTGGGTACTCTGTCGTCGGTGACGATTTTGGCGGCAGTCGGCGTATCGTATGCCTATGGCAAGCTAATTGATCGTAATCGTGGCGGTGATTTACTGAAGATTAGTGTAGTTGTTAACGCGGTTGTACACGCTTCACGCCCTTTTGCTAATGGTATTGCCTCGATTGTTGGTACCAATGTGACTAACGAAATTGCAACAACTGGCATCACGATGTCGTATATGCGCGGTATGTTTGATACAGCTGACTTATCGGGCCATCGAATTGTTTATTTATCGGTTACTCAGATCTTTGCTTCTTTTGGCGCGATTATAGCCTGTGCGGCCCTGTTGGTGTGTTTATCGATGTTTGGCGACGCTGGGGGGCTTCGAATCTTCTTCTTCGCCGCCGCCCTACTGGTTCTCCTAACGGGCACGGCGCATTTTCACCTCTATAAAAAATAGTCCTTATGTTATACTAATCTTAGTATTGATGGTGGGGTTTAGGTGGCTGACAAACGGCGAGTAGAACGAAATATAAAGCAGTTGCAACGGATTAAAACGTGGCAGCTAGTTATTTTGTTTATTTTGTCTTGTTTCGTGTCGGCGACTTTTCTACGGCTCAATAATATCGGTATGGTTGAAAGGCGAGCGGCTGTGCTAAGTGCCGACGACGCCGGCGACAAGGCGGCAATCGTCAACCGGTTGTATGATTTACAACGCTATGTTTCGGCTCACATGAATACGGACCTTGGCCAGGGTGTGACTTTGGAATCGAGCTATAAGCGCGATTATCTAGCTGCTCAGGACGCCGCCGCAAACGATAGTAATCCGAATGGTAATATCTATAAAAAAGCACAACAAGTTTGCGCCCCGCAATTTACCCGATACTCATACGCCTACCTGCAGTGTACTACTGGAGAATTAGCTAAATACCCAGCAGCTAGTGACCCGGTTTCGGTGGTTAAAATGCCAACACAGGCAACCTATCGACACGACTTTGCGTCACCCCTTTGGTCACCGGATTTTGCTGGCTGGTCAGTCCTAGTTAGCCTAGTCCTGGCGGTCATGATAATTGTTCGATTAGTGGCCATTGGTATACTACGGGCAGTGTTGCATCGGCACTACAAAAGCATCTAACTGTTGACAGAGGGCGACGCAAGCTGTAATCTAACTCTCGTATAGCACTAATAGGAGGTTATAAGAACAAATGGCTTACAGTCACACAAACTCAAAGGGCGTCACATATTACTTACACAGCACAGAAGTAACACTACGTGGTGGTAAACCACAAACTATCTTCTTTTTTGCTAAGGTAGAGAAGAATGCAAAGGGAAAACCAGTTGACCTTCCTGCAGACCGTGTTGTTAAAGAAAACCCACGAAACGGTTTCCTAACTGTCTCAAAGAAAAAATAGTTTAAAAAGTATATTGCAACATAAGCTTGTTTGGTAGTATGATATAACCAAACAAACAGGTGCCAAAAGACCCCCTCATCAGGGGTCTTTTTTGTTGGTACATCTAGGCGATGCGCGGTATTGTAGTATATCTTACAAAACACTTACTGTTAATAAAAACAATCTGGCGGCGCTAGCTGCATTGAACCTTACCACTTAACAGGATAGAATGGTTATTACGTATGGCGATAATGGTAGAGGTCAAAAATCTTAAGAAACGTTACGGTGACAAACAGGCCGTCGATGGCGTTAGCTTTAATGTCAAAAAGGGTGAAATCTTTGGAATTCTTGGTCCAAACGGCGCTGGCAAGACAACGACCCTCGAGATGATGGAAACTTTACGGCCGATTGACGAAGGTACGGTTCATATCGATGGTATCAATGTCGCCGAACAGCCCGACAAAATTAAATACATTATTGGCGTGCAACCTCAGTCGCCAGCTTTTCAGGACAAAACTAAATTAACTGAAGTTATCGAAATGTTTGCCGCCGCTTACGGTGAGCGGGTTGATCCAATGGAGTTTTTGCGTGACGTTGATTTACAGGATAAAGCCAGTAGTTACGTCGAAAGTCTATCTGGTGGCCAAAAACAGCGCCTAAGCATCACTACAGCCCTGGTACACGGTCCCAAGGTATTTTTCCTAGATGAGCCCACTACCGGCCTTGACCCCCAGGCAAGGCGTCATTTGTGGGCATTAATCGAAAATGTCCGTAAAAAGGGCATTAGCGTCATCATGACGACCCATTATATGGACGAGGCCGAAGTGTTGTGTGATCGCATTGCTGTCATGGATAATGGCAAGATTGTCGCCATTGATACGCCTCAAAACCTGATCAAGCAGCTACTAGCCCGTGGCTTTTCAAAAGAACAGCACGTCGAACAAGCCAACCTGGAAGACGTCTTTATTGACCTAACGGGTAAAGGCCTTCGGGAAGAAGTTTAATGAAAAACAAATCTTTTTATACAATTAGTACTTTTGTCCGCATCAACACCAAACGATTCTTTCGCGACCGCCTGGCGATATTCTTTTCGATTGGCTTTCCGCTGATATTTTTGTTTGTCTTTGGCAACCTAAATAGCGGCAGTGGCGGTGCGTCGTTTAAGGTCGCCGTGATTAACCAGTCGCAAACTCAATTTTCCAAAGATTTCGTCAAACAGCTTGGCGATAGCAAGGTTATTAAAGTCAGCAGCGACGTGACATCTTTGGATGTGGCTAAGGATAAGATGGGCCGATCCGAGCTTGATGCCACGATTGAACTTCCAAGCAATTTTGGTGATGTAGCAACTGGCACTAATTACCCTAGTGGCCAGGCCAAAGTTATTTACACCAATAATAATCAGCAGTCGGCCTCGGCCTTGACTTCTATTTTGCAGTCGCAATTTCAGGTGATAAACTCTAAATTTGTCAAAACCGACATGCCTTTGTCGGTCACCAGCGAACAACTAAACGAGCGCAGTTTGTCGGCTTTTGACTACACTTTTGCTGGGCTTCTTGGCTTTTCGATTATCGGTATCGGTATCTTTGGTCCGGTTAATGTTTTTCCAGAACTTAAAAAGATGGGTATCTTGCGTCGTCTTAGTACGACACCTCTTAAAGTTTGGCAGTATTTCCTATCGAACATGATAGGACAGGCGGTGATCGGTTTGGTGGCGATGGGTGTTATGTTTGTTGTCGCCTTGACGGTCTTCCATTTGCAAGTCGTCGGCAATCTGTTAGAGCTAGCCATATTTCTAGTTATTGGCGTAGTTACCATCCTTGGTATCGGTTTGGCGCTGGGCGGCTGGGCTAAGAATGAGCGTCAGGCCGCGCCTCTCTCCAATATCATTGTCTTTCCGATGATGTTTTTATCCGGCACGTTCTTTCCAAGGTTTTTGATGCCCGAGTGGTTGCAAAACGTCTCGAGTTTTTTGCCGCTAACCCCGATTATTGATGGTATTCGGTTGATTCTAACTGAGGGCAAGCATCTGATTGATTTAGGCCCACAACTTGGCCTAATCGGTATTTGGATTGTGGTAATTTACTTCATCGCCTTCCGTGTCTTCCGCTGGGAGTAGTTGACTTTTATAAGCAGAAGTGTTATAGTAGAACTAGATGACACATCTAGTAGAAATTCATCAAGACTATGTTGTAAATAGCGATGGAGACGTAAGATCTCCAGAAGACTATTTAGATGCAGAAGGTAATGTTATCGATATCCCCGACCCTCGTGTAGTTGAACAGGCTCCTGTTGTTGAGGTGACACCGGTAGTCTCTACTGAATTGCTTAAAACTGGCCCCCTTGAATCTCGCGTTGATAATTGGTTGGATTTAAACCGTCCATATAACGACACGTTAACGGAAGCAGACGCGTGCAGGGCGCTCGGTATTAATCCAGGCGCGCTCCGGGCTGAAAAAGATGCTATTCTTGCAGCATGGCGGGAATACCAAAGTGGCGCAACCCATTTTGCCACCAGCGCTATTGCTAGAGCCGGTCGTTCTCGCCATTCAAACTAGATTGTAAAATTCTTCGGCAATTAAAAAAGCAGACCAAATCAGGTTTGCTTTTTAATTGGTGGGGGCGGATGGAATCGAACCATCTACCAAGTGGTTATGCTTCTCACTATTGCTTTCACAACATCTTTCGATTTTGTGAGCTGGACTATCCCTTCATCCTCTGATAAACAGTAGGATGTCTGCCGTCTAGTCTCTACACCTTTCCCGATTAAGGGTCTTGGCTCGGGATTATCAATTTGCTTTACGCGAACGAAGATTTCCCCGAATTTGACAGATTATCATCTGAGAATTACTTCTCAGATAGCCCTGCAAGGCCATTCATGTTATGTATCAAACATAATTTAGAATGAACTTCTTAAGCCGCCTGCTCTAACCGATGAGCTACGCCCCCAGACTCTGGTATTATAGCTTATTTGTCCCCGTCAAGCTATAATAAGCTATGTAAAATTATGAAAAAAATAAACATTCGCCGCCTGTATTATCGCTTTAGTCACGACTACTTGACGCTTAATAACGT
>JAJZQE010000053.1 GCA_021847685.1 bacterium
CGTAGTGGTTGAGCCATTTCCAGTTGGCTTCGGTACATACCAAGAAGCTGAAATAGCGCTAAACGAACCCGACGTCGCCACATAGCCAGACCAGTTGGTTGAAGTATAGCTAGTCGTGGCGGCTGGCGCAGAAGTAGTCGATGAGGTCGTAGTCGTGCCGGCTGGAGTTGGAGTCGAAGTCGAGGTTGAAGTTGGTGTTAAGCTGTCGACGCGGCTTGAGGGCGCCGGAACCACCACAATCTTTGGCTGAACGGCTGGAGCAGGTAAGGGCGAACTAGTAATCGCTACAATTGGCTTATCGGTTGGTGCCTTTTGGACCGTCGGCGTGACAATGACAGGCACCTCTGGGGCTGGGTTTGCACCCAAGGTTATTTGATTAATAGTCAGTCGATTTGCGCCTAACAGAACGCCAAAAACTAAAATTATTACAAACAATATAGCGCCCGGTAAGGCGGCAACCGCGTTGGGCTTTTTGTATATCAATTGCTTGATGGCGTTTAGAAAATTATTTATTTTTATCATGCGCATTGCCTATGTATTCTATATTAACATTATCAGCATGAAAGGACAGTCGATCACCTTATAGTTAGCCCGATTGAGGTTTATCGTGCATATAAAATAGTGACTTGTACCGCCAAGGGAATCAAGGCTCGCGCTTTTTAAGTCGCATACCGGCTCTACGCGCGATTATCCATTGCAAAATAGCCGTAACAATAATCAGCAGTAGTAACGACCAGGTATTCTGCCAGGCGGGCGCCGTGAAGTCAAAGAAATCACGCGCAAAGCTTAGTCCAAAACTTGGAATCAAAACAAAAACAACGGCAAGAATATACAGCAGGCGAGCGAGTTGCGCTTCGCGATTATTTCTAACGTCAAACATACGTGGCACCAAAAACACTAGATATATACCAAAGAAGGTAGCAACTAGGACAGTTGTTGTTGAAACCCCTGCTAAGTCAGTTGGGTGTGTGGCGCGAAGAAATACGTACGAGATAGTAACGACTATCCCCGATAATGCCGCAATCGGCGCAACAGCCAGAAGTGTATCACGCCAAAAGTAGCGTGGCGACAAACGATGTCGAGGGCGCGGGCTAAACAATGTCCACATCAGCGTCGGCATGGTTACAAGAAAAATATTCATAAAGGTAATATGACGTGGCTCAAACGGATAAAGAATACTAAGGGACAGCGTAGATAGCAGTAATACGACGCCATAGATAATCTTGTGAAAAAACAGTGTCGCGATAATCTCAATCGCCTGCATAATACGATTACCAAGTCGCATACCTAGTGGCAAGGAATTGAACGAATTATTAAGCAAAACAATATCGGCGACACGCCTCGTCGCAGCCGCACCAGCGTACATCGCAACTCCAAGATCGGCTTTTTTCAGTGCCAATGCATCATTCACACCGTCGCCAACCATGCCCGTAAAATATCCCAGGCGCTTAAACGTCTCGATGAGTCGCTCTTTTTGTTCGGGTAGAACACGTGCGAAAACTATCGTATCAGCAACCGTCTTGTCCCAATCTTTGTCTTTTATTTTTTCAAGTTCGGCGCCAGTTAGCACCCTGTGATTATTCACAATCCCTGCCCGATAAGCCACATATTGAACTGTATCTGGATTATCACCACTAATAACACGAAGACTGACACTATTTTTCTGCAAGTACCCAACTGTTTTTTCGACACCCTCCCGCAGTTCGTTCGATAAAACAATCAGTCCAACCGCCTTACCAGATGCTGCTGCTAAATCTTTCAAGGCAACTTTGGTATCGTCAAACGTGGCCACTAATAGCACGCGTTTCCCTTGTTTTGCAAGCAACTCAACTTGTTGCTTTTGCTCGGATGAAAGTGGAGCCAGTTTCGCCAAAAATTCAGGTGCTCCCAGAATAATACTGTAATCTTGGTTTTTATAGTTAACCTTCACGCCGCTCATCTTGCGCGCAGACGAAAACGCTAGCGTCTGCAATATTTTATATTGACCGATTACTGGCAATCCGGCAATTATCGCGTTACCAGTTGCGTTACCACTACTCGTCTCTTTGGCGGCAATACCAGCTAGCTCTGCAATATTGGTTAACGATTTATCAAATAATTCAAACTTATCAAAGGCAATTATGTCACTTGTCAGCGTCCCGGTTTTATCAACACACAGGACATTAAGTAATGCCATTGCCTCGATTGCTGCTAATTTTTGCGGCAAAACCTTAGCCTGGGCTAATCTTATCGAACCAAAAGCCAGCAAAAGCGAACTTGCCAGTAATAGACCTTCTGGCACAACTGTCACAGCCGCCGACGTTATCGTTTTAAAAATCTTAACCGCGTTTTCACCTGATAAAAAATAAACGACAAAAATCAGGGTCGCCAATATAAGCGCACCGTAAGTTAAGCGCGTAATTGCATGACTGATTGCTTTTTGTAGGGGAGTAAGATGAGGCACATAACGTTTTAACGTAGCAGTCATTGTGCCAACTTTTGTGTTCGGGCCGACCGCCGTTACGCGAACGGTCGCACTTCCCGCTATAACCGCACTGGCCGCATAGACAGTTGATTTTTGTGGTTTATCAATCGGACCGGACTCGCCAGTTAGGATACTTTCATCGGCTTCCAGGCCAGCCGAAGTAATAATCTCACCATCAGCCGGCACCTCGTCGCCAAGTTGCAGTTGAATCGTATCACCGACCATCAGGGCATCAAACATGACTTCTTCCATGCTACCGTCATTCTTAATGCGTCTGGCGTGGGGCGCACTCATCAGCTCAAGTTTCTTCAAAGCTCGCTGCGCCCGTATTTCTTGGACTACTGCTAGAAGAGTGTTGATGACAATAACTACCGAGATAAACCAAGCGTCGCGTGGTTCATTTAAAATTAAGAGAATCGACGCCAAGATCAAAATCGCAATAACAATCGGTGACAGAAAATTACGTCGGATAATGACTAAAATATCTTTCATATATTATGTCTATCATAAGGGTTTAATCAGTTAATAGCTAGAGATAGGATTAAGCCCAATAAAAAAGCCCGATCGACTTTTTCAAGTGATCGGGCAGGGTATCCAAAAGGACCAAGGGCCGAAGCCACTAGGTCCTCTTGGATACCCATGAACCAAACTAGCCTCCTTTACCATAGGTAACTGCATGACATACCTTCACGGCTCGTGCCTGGATCGACAGTGGCAGATGTGGCCGACTCGGCCGGAGGCGATGCCTGAATGGCATCGACCATGGCCTTGGCCATGCGCGGGCTGTTGATGACACTGCGCGCCTGATCAGTCGTCATTCCCGCCTTTTGAAGCGCCAACATCAGCGAGTAAACCTCGCTGAAGGGGAGGCTTAAGAAACGTGGCATACTACGCAAACCTTTTCTGCCGCTAAATCTACCGACGGACCATCCGCAGGCAACTGTTTAAGAACGGCGTACTGTACTTAATTAAATCAGTACACAACGCCGTCCTCAAATGGGCGCTAAGTTATCAAGGTTCAACCTACATTATATCATAAAACTGCTTATTTTTCAATACCTAGATGGCTTCTACTTGATGTAGCCAATGATATCGACTGCCACGTGGTTGCCCGATGTGCCGTCCATATAGACGTCGAACATACCGTTGGAAATAGGGACGATAGCTAGGTTTGACTGGTCGATATTTTGGGCGAAGTTCAAGATGGAGGTATTTGGCACACCGGCATTATCGGCAAATGCCGTCAGGTAGCCGTACGTGGTCGGAGTAGTGCTAAATTCGACGATGACAGCCCGGGCTGTTGCTGGCACACCAACGTTTGTTGCGTCGTACTGGTACGTCTCGTACGAGGCAAATGGCAGGCTGTAATAGCCTTGACCCGTCATGCTAAAACCAAGACGTTTTGGAATTGGTAGCAGTGCGGTGGTGGTGCCCATATCATAGCCCTGTACGTCCACAATCAGATTAGCCGGAGCAGGCGATGAGTTGTAAAACCGCATAATACCATTAGCTGGCATAGGTAGTAAGCTCAAGTTTGCCGTGGCGCCGGCACCATGGGTAACGTTGGCGGTTTCACCGCTGTGTGGTAATGATGGGTCATAAGCTTGGATATTGCCGTAGGTCGAAGAAAGAACTGTAAGGTTGGCGGTGAGGTATTTGGCCGTAGCTGGAACATAGCCACCTGCGGTTAATGGATAGTCGATATAGCCAAAGGCTGGTATCTGAGCGCTGTAGCGGGTGTCCAGAATGCGTTGTGGCGTTGTGAGAGTTGTGTATGACGAGGTTGCCGGGTAGATGCCTTGCACGTCAAGCACAACATCCACGCTTGAGCCCGCCGTGAGCAGACTGACCGTGCCATCGGCGGCAGGCTTGACGATTGCCAAGTTTGGTACCACCGGCCGGCTGGTCGAAAAGTTCAGGTTGGACGTGCTTGAGATCGGA
>JAJZQE010000054.1 GCA_021847685.1 bacterium
TCAATTTCGGGCAAGTCCAGCGCCTCGGCTACTGTCACACCATCATGAGTCACAGTCGGTCCACCATAACCTTTAGCAATCACCACATTGCGACCCTTCGGCCCAAAAGTAACCTTAACAGCATCATAAAGCACTTTAGCGCCACCGAGTACTCGGGTACGCGCATCATCATCGTAGAAAACTTTTTTAGCCATATTTTTCTCCTTAAATCGTCGCAAGGACGTCTTCTTCTTTGACAATTAAATATTCAAGACCGTCAATTTTTAGTTCGGTCGTCGAGTATTCTTTATAAACAATCTTGTCACCAACTTTTAAATCAGTGACCTTCGGACCAACCGCCACGATGTGCGCCAGGACTGGTTTTTCTTTAGCGTTATCTGGCAAAAAAATGCCGCTTGCAGTCTTTGTCTGCGCCTCTTCGCGCACCGCAACAACACGATCTGCCAGAGGTTTAATAGGTGAAGTCATAATTAAGCCTCCTTATATTTTGTAGTTCCATTGTAGACAAATAAGTTAGCACTTGCAAGGCCCGAGTGCCAATACATTAGTTGTTATCTTGACTTTTACTCGTTTTTGTGATAACATAGAGTATATGTCGTTCGAAGATGAACCAAAAACAAAAACAACCGAACTCCCAGATGACGAGCTCTCACAATTCGCTCAAAGAATGGCGGAAATTTACGCGTTTTTACGAACTAAAGGCGATCAGTTAAATGACCTGTATGCGACTGATGAGAATGCTTTTCAAGACGCTATTGAAGATCTGACCGATCAAGTTATTGATGATAATCCAGTTTATCGAGCTTTGATTTTAAAACTAAAAAAAATCCGACAAGATAGACACGATGATAAACCAACCGTCAAGCAAATAAACGATATGCGTCTTAAGATTCGACAAGTTATCATCAGTGAAGCTGGCCTACCAGATGAATCGCGATTTTCACAAATCGAGCATGCCCGATCAGTTGTCGCTGATAAGGTTAAGGCTGGGCTGGGCGATGAACCACTAGCTGATCCATATCAAGCACTTTCGATACTTGGTATAACAAAGGTTGATGATGATAAAACAACCTACACCTTCCCCTATGATCTTATGCCCGAATCTGTCGTCGATAAATGGAAAACTTATCTTGCCACTGTCTGCAAACACGTCCAGCTTGCAAAAAATGTTGCTGAAACTGGTGATCAAAGGTCTGTAGAGGAAGCCGATAGGGCTCGTAAATTCGCGCATAACTCTGTTACTGATGATGTTAACGCCATACTTGGACTCGAAGGAATTGATGGCTGGAGTCGACTAAAAACCCGTGATTTACTCGGAAAAATCCGTGATGATGAAATCTATCGAATGGAAACAGGGGCTGGAATGCAGACTGAAATGCTCGTTCATACAAAATCAAGAGAGATTAATGTTGTCACAGCCCTCGCTCAACATTAATAGCTCAACATTAATACCTATTGACTTTATAATTGATTAGTGTTATTATAACAAGGCCCCATCAAGTAGTGGAGGAGCTGTGGCGCATAATATCAGTGCGGTCTACACCGCACAAGCAACAGCCCGAGCCGTGCGTGCACTGCTCGTGGCTAATCTCGGCCTAACGGTCAAGATCGAAGTCACAAACGTCGAGGAGACGCCTCTGATGGTCCGGGTTCGCCTGGTCCAACAAGAGGTCGCTACTGGCGTCACACCGGAGGGCCGTGAGGTCGTTATTTCGCTGGGAGAACCCGACGAAGGCGACAGCAAGCATCCGACGATCGTCGTCGCATGATGTGCAACTCGAGGTCCCCTAATGGCCAGTGCTGTCGCTTCCGCGGCGGCACTGGCCTGTTTGATAATATGATATACAATAGATATAAATGACCGTACGTTACGCTAACAAACAAGAAGCTGCTCATTGGAATGATTACATTCTGGCTAATGACGACGGTGGCAATGTTTTCGCCAGTTACGAATTTGCGATGCAAAAAGAAACTGGCGGCTACAAAGCAAAGTTTGTTTTTGTTGACAACACAGCCGTTACGGTACTCGAGAAAAATACGCCACCGCTTGGCAAATTTTGGTATTTACCAAAGGGCCCAGGCGTTACCGCCACTAATGACCTATTTGAGGTTTTAAAATCGCTCAAAGCCCTGGCGCTCGATAATAATGTCTTTGCAATTCGGATTGAACCCGAACTTGACCGTTCGTACCAGCCGACTTTACGACGCAATGGCCTGGTTAAAGCTCGACCAATTATCCCCAATCCTTCAACTATCACGCTTGATTTATCGCCTAGTCTAGATGACATATTAACCGGTCTGCCTCAAAAAGGCCGCCACGCCATTCACCGAGCCGAGCGCGACGGTGTCACCGTAAAGCAGGTCAAATCGACCGATAAAAATTGCCAAATTATGTACAATCTGTTGGAAGAGACCGCTAAAGGCCAGTTTGGGATTCGTAGCTTTGAGTATTTTCGAACTTTTTGGCAACGATTTGAAGCTGCTGGCTACGGCCAACTATTTTTCGCTTACTTCGATGGCAAAGTTGTCGCCGGAGCCTACGCTATGGTCTATGGTGCAAAAAGTACCTACAAGGACGGTGCTAGTGTCCGCCAGCGTACCGCCTATGGCGCCAGCCACCTATTGCAATGGCATGTTATCGAGTGGGCCAAAGCTAATGGCGCGCTAATTCACGATTTTTGCGGCTCTCCACCCAGCGAGGACATCAACAACGCCAATCACCCACACTTCGGCGTTGGTCAATTCAAAACCGCTTTTAACAAGACCGTCACCGACTATATTGGATGTTACGACTTTATAATCAGCCGACCAAAATATCTAATTTGGACTAAAGTTGGTGAACGCGTCGCCCATCGTATACACTACTATAAGAACCGCGATTCATATTATTAGATTTTAAGGAGTTGTCAGTGCCGCTAATTAATAATCATGTCCTCATGTCAGATGCCGATAATTTTAGCACCGAACAACCTATTAATCCTTATTATCACCCAATCCCCCTCAATCTAGCTGTTGCCACCAGTGAGCACACCATGATTTATGACTTGCTTTTAAAAGCTGGAATCAAAGTTACTCGAGTCAAGTCGCCCAAAGATAGCCAAGATGGCGTCTATACTGCCAACTGGGCATTAATTCGTGGCGATAAAGCAATTCTGGCCCATCTGCCAAGCGCCCGAATAGCCGAGGAAGATTACGCCGAAAAGGTCTTGACCGAACTTGGCAAAACCGTCATTCGAGTGCCAAAAAATTTACGATTTAGCGGCCAAGGCGACGCCCTTGCTTGTGGCGATTACTTATTTTGCGGTCGAGATTATCGTAGCGATGTGGCGGCCCAAGAATTTGCCGCCCAGCAACTTGGTTTTAAGCGCATTCAACTGCAAACCATCCCCCAACTAGACGCTCTCGATCAACCAGTAATCAATATGGCGTCGGGCTGGCCAGACAGTTTTTTCTATGATATTGATTTAGCGCTGTCGATTATTAAAGCACCCGACCAAGACCAAAAAGGCCTAATCGCCTACTGTCCAGCCGCATTTACAGCCGAAAGCCAAGCGACCCTCGCCGCCATGAATACATTTGATAAAATCGAAATTTCAATTGAAGAAGCCGAATACGCCTTTGCAGCCAACTTAGTTTCGACTGGCAAAACTGTCATTATGAGTAGTCGCGCGCCAAAACTGGCCGAAGCCCTCCGCGACCACGGCCTTAACGTCATCTCACCCGACCCCGATATCACCGAGCTCGCCAAGGGCGGCGGTTTTATCCGCTGCACAACCTTAACCCTGGATTAATCTACTTTTTCTTTGATTCTTTGCGCTGCGAACGTAGGGCAATTTGGGCAATTTCGACTTCGTTCCAGGGATAGGTACCATCGGCCCGTTCGATGGTTTTTTCGTGCCCCTTACCAAGTAGTATCACCGTGTCGCTACGCTTACTGGCGCGCGTCATCGCAAAACCAATCGCTTCTTCGCGGTCCAAAATCAAAAACATATCTTTATCGACTGTTTTTCCGGCCTTTTTTGCGCCACTCGCGATTTGCTCTAAAATCTGATGACCATCAACGTCGCGGTCATCCTCTTCGGTCAAGATCACCTCGTCGCTCCAGCGGCCGGCAATTTCACCCTGAATCGCTCGCTTGGTTTCGTCACGCCGCCCCGCCGAGCCAAAAACCGTAATTAATTTACCTTTGGTGGCTTTACGCAAATCCCCCAGTAGTCGCTCGAATGAATCTGGCGTGTGCGCAAAATCAACAATCACCGTAAACAACTGCCCCTCATCAACTACTGTCATGCGACCCTCGACGCCAGCCAACGCCCCAATACCGGTCTCGATCTGCTGAACGCTTAGGCCAACTTCGCGACCAACCGCCACCGCCGCCAAACTGTTATAG